>JAZFVY010000278.1:0-2661 GCA_036447975.1 Desulfobacterales bacterium | reverse complement strand
TTTGTATTCTGGGGTGTAGGAAGTTTCCGGGCGCAGAGGATCGGCAGAGTTGCCCTTGTAAACGGAGACCAAATCACTATAGATGAACATAGAAATGCATACAACAATCTCATCGAGCAGTATCGCCAAAGATTCGGAAACAATTTGAATGAAGAAACGATAAAGATGCTTCAGTTAAGGAAGCAAGCTTTAAATCAACTTATTGACAATAGACTTCTTGTGCAGGAAGCCCAGAGGCTTAAATTTCGAGTTTCCGACAAAGAGCTTGCTGGCTCAATCATGGCAATCGGCGCGTTTCAGAATGCCGGTGTATTTGATAACCGCCTTTATAAAAATGTCCTGGGTCGTATTAGAATGACCCCTGAAGAATTCGAAGTTGCTCAGAGAGATACAATGCTGATTGAAAAATTAAGCACGTTCATAACAAGTGCTGTCAAGGTTTCAGAAGAGGAGGCCAGGGAATGGTTCAATTGGACCAATGCATCGGTAAATATAGATTTTGTGTTGTTTGATCCCAGCAGTAACAAAAATATCAATCCGTCCCAAGAGGAAATAAAGACATTCTTTGAAGATCATAAACCAAATTATAAAACAGATGCTATGGTGAAAGTCCGTTACCTCCACCTTGACCCGGGTACATACCGGTCCGATGTTACAATTGCTGACGAAGAGATAAAGTATTATTATGATGAAAACCAGGAAGAATTTGAAACACCAAAAACTGTTGAAGCACGGCATATACTGATAAAGGCCGACAAGGATGCAGACTCTAAAACTGTTGCAAAAACGAGGGAAAGAGCGTTCGATATTATGATGATGGCCAAAGGAGGTAAAGATTTCGCCAAACTGGCAAAACTGTATTCAGAAGGTCCATCCCGGGACAGGGGAGGATCCCTTGGCGCATTCAGAAAGGAGGCCATGGTAAAACCCTTTGCAGACAGGGCTTTTTCCATGAAAGCCGAAGAGATCAGTGAACCGGTCCGCACCCGGTTTGGATGGCATATTATCAAGGTTGAAAAGGTAAATGAAGCATCTACCCTTTCTTTTGATGAAGCCAAAAAGAAAATACAAAAGAAACTTGCCGATGAAAGGGCAAAATATCTCGCTTCCGACATGGCAGAGGAGGTTTCCGATGTCTCTTTTGAAGGTGACGACCTTTTACAAGCAGCAAAAGAACGAAACCTTAATGTTCTGACTACAGGTTTTTTTACAAGAATGGGCCCGGAAAAAGTTATCAATAACCCCAAAAAATTTGCATCAACCGCATTTAATCTTTCGGTTATGGAGATTAGCGATATTCAGGACTTTGAAGACGGGTATTACATTCTCCAGATGATCGAGAAAATTCCCGAAAAGATATCCGAATTCGAGAAGGTAAGGGTAGAGGTCCGGGCAGACTTGGTGAAGGAAAGGCAGGATGTGAAAGCAAGCAAGGACGCAGGTGAGTTTCTTGCTGCCTTAAAAAGTGGTAAATCCATGAGCACGGAAAGCAAAAATTATAATTTAACCCCAACTACCACCGGCTTTTACAAACGTAATGATTCGATTCCTATAATTGGATCTGAGAGCGAAATTTCCGGGGCTGCTTTTAAGCTTACAAATGAAAATAAATTATCGGAAAAAGTCATAAAAGGGAAAAAAGGGTATTATGTTATCCAGTTCAGGGAGAGAAAAATGCCTGAATTCGAAGAATTTAGCAAAGAAAAAGCAGATGTAACGCAAAAATTGCTTCAGCAAAAGAAGTCCACAACCTTTGCCGCGCTGCTGTCGCAAATCAAAAGCCAAAGTGAGATTACTATTAAGGAGGGGTTTTTGGACTAAATGAAAACTATTCCCCGATTATTTTTACTAAAACCCGCTTACTTCGTCTTCCGTCAAATTCGCCGTAGAATATCCGTTCCCAGGTGCCAAAGTCGAGCCGGCCTTCCGTGACCGCCACAACCACCTCACGCCCCATGATCTGTCTTTTCATATGCGCGTCGGCGTTGTCACCACCAACATTATGCCGATACTGGGAAACAGGCTCGTGAGGCGCCAGTTTTTCAAGCCATACCTCATAATCATGATGAAGGCCCGATTCATCGTCATTGATAAATACTGAGGCTGTTATATGCATTGCGTTGCAAAGTAGAAATCCTTCCTTGATGCCGCTTTCTCTTAAACATTTCTCAACCTGCGAGGTAATATTGATCAGCGCTCGCCGGGTCGGCACATCAAACCACAATTCTTTCCGATAGCTTTTCATTTGACGATCCTCCGTAAATATTATTTGGTCCAAATATTTTGTAAATAATATTCTATTGTTGATTTATTTTCAAACATTATATTTTATTAAGATTAGTGTTTTATTGATTTTGCAACATTAGGGTGTATTTGAAGATGAGTATGGTAATATAAGCCAGATAAATTCTTCACCACAGCGAGCCAGAGCATGAACCAAAAGTCAGGAAAAAAGAAAAAACCTCTCGCGACAGCCGTTGTCGCGAATCAAGCTGGAGAGATTTTTGACCTTGAAGGATACGCAGCCGTTGGTATGGACGGTCCATCTCTGATTCCTTTGACATTGGATGAAACCATCGATATGCCTTTTGGCGGGGAACTAATGCTTATGCCTCACAGAAGGCCCATCCTGTACAATATGGACAACCACGGTTTCGAAAC
>JAZFVY010000277.1:0-5526 GCA_036447975.1 Desulfobacterales bacterium | reverse complement strand
ACAATCTAAGTGCCCATGGCGGTGTTGCGAAACGGTTCAAAATGCTCACATACTACGTGTATGCTCCGCTTTTTCACCGTTTCGCGCCTTGCCCTGAACACTAATCTTATTTTTGAGATAGGTTCATGTAATAATTTTGGTTTTTGAAAAACGTGTCCCACAAGCTTTTAGGTGATCTGGTTTTAAACTGAGTTACTGTTTTACACGGTTTAAAACCAGATTATCTGAATGAGATAATGTTTTCAAAGGGCTAAAATGCACCTTTTATTCTTATTGTTGGGTTTTGGCCAATTATGTAACATTGTACTGAAAAATCAAGGGTTTTTTATTAATTTATTTTGAATCGGTGACTATTTATTAACATGGGTTGCACGCCTTCGGAACTCATTGGAGTAAACTTTTAAGTTTTTATGCTTAATTTCTTGACGTAACCCCTCAAATTTGATAGAAAATTCAAGTCTGAAGATATAGGGGTATTCATTTTGTCTCAAATTAAAATTAGAACCTATCTCAAAAACAATCTAAGTGCCCATGGCGGCGTTGCGAAATGGTTCAAAATGCTCACATACTTCGTGTATGCTCCTCTTTTTCACCGTTTCGCGCCTTGCCCTGAACTCTAATCTTATTTTTGAGATAGGTTCTAGTAACAATTTAGCTTTTTTGAAAATATTACCGCTTCAGGTATGATTAAATTGTTACTTATTATTCAATTCTTTATATCAATTGCAAGGCGTTTGATTTTGGATGATAATTCAGTTAAATATGACCGGCGGCGTGAAGAGATGGTCAAAAGGCAAATTGAAGCCCGCGGGGTAACTGATCCACAAGTACTGGCAGCAATGGGAAAGGTCCCGAGACACCTTTTTGTAAGTGAAGCCTTAAGGGATCAGGCTTATGGCGATTTTCCACTCCCGATTGGAGAGCAGCAGACCATCTCACAGCCGTATATCGTGGCCGAAATGACCCAGGCTCTCCAGCCCAGCGAAGATGACAGGGTGCTTGAAATCGGAACAGGATCTGGATATCAGGCCGCAATTCTTGCAGAGATAGTGTTTCGCATATACACCGTCGAAAGGATACATTCACTTTTCGTAAAATCCCGTAAACTTTTTGACAATCTTAATTATCATAATATTGTAACGAAATATTCAGACGGAACTTCTGGGTGGGCCGAAGAGAGTCCGTTTGATGGTATTATTGTTACTGCAGGCGCCCCGAAAATTCCTAACCTCCTGGTAAGCCAGCTTGCCGTGGGAGGCCGTATGGTGATACCCGTCGGGAACCGGTATTCCCAGGATCTGGTTAAATTGTACAAGAATGAACATGGCATTCACAAGACAAATTTAGGTGGATGCAGATTTGTCAAACTTGTGGGTGAATATGGATGGAGAGAGTCATAAATGCTGCGGCGCCTTTACGACTGGGTGATCAGTTGGGCTGAAACACCATACGGAACATGGGTGTTATTTCTGCTTGCCTTCAGTGAAGCCTCTTTTTTCCCAATACCCCCTGATGTACTACTAATAGCGCTGGCAGTAGCCATACCCAGAAAATCCTTGAAATATGCACTAATATGTTCCTCGGGTTCCGTACTCGGTGGATGCTTCGGCTATCTGATCGGGTGGCAGTTTATGGCTTCAATCGGGGATCATATTGTAGAATTTTATGGACTTGCCGCGAGATTTGAATACATAAAACTCCTGTACAATAGATACGATGCATGGGCAGTCGGTATTGCAGGATTTACGCCGATACCTTACAAGGTGTTTACGATTTCAGCCGGTGCATTTAACATCAATTTTTTGGTATTCGTCATTGCATCCCTAATATCCCGATCTGCACGATTTTTTCTGGTCGGGGGACTTATTTACGTTTTCGGCACCAGTATTCGGGACTTCATTGATAAATATTTTAACATCCTTGTCACTGCATTCACAATTCTTCTTGTTGCCGGATTTTTAATAATCAAGTATCTATTGTGACTGTTCATAGACTATAAAAGGTTCCAAAATAGCTTGTAAAAATTAAATTCCTGCCTGAAACGCTCAATTTAAGAGGTGAAACCGAACTTATCTTTTAATTTCTGGTTGACTATGGGCGGCACCATATCTTTGATGTCGCCGCCAAACCGTGCCGCTTCCTTTATTATAGATGAACTTGTAAAGATCCATCGAAAGCCGGTCATAAGGAAGACAGTCTGAACCTCCCTGTTTAACCGGCGGTTCATCAGCGCCAGTTGAAACTCATATTCAAAATCAGATACAGCCCGCATCCCACGCAATATTGCATGAGATTTCCTCTTGGCTGCATAATCCACAAGGAGCCCATCAAAAATTTCCACTTCAATATTTGGATATTTTTGAAAGCTTAACTCAAGCATTTCCAATCGCTCTTCAACTGTAAATAGAAAACTTTTTACCGGGTTTTGCAATATGGCAACGATAACCTTATCAAAAAGCTTAAGACCCCTTTCAGCAATATCAAGATGACCGTTTGTAACAGGGTCAAAGGATCCCGGATAAATGGCAATTCTTTGCATTGATAATCAACCCTTCTTGTTAAAGGTTTTTTAAAGGAATTTCATACCATATAATTTAAGAATGAAACAAGTGTTTTACCGTATCTCCTCTGGTCTGTAACTTCAAAATTTGAAAGATCTTTAGGGATCTTTTCCAAAGGAGAATGCTCGATAACAAAGCAGGCCTCTTTTCCCAGAGACCTGCTTTGTTCAAGATTGGACAGAGCCGGTTTTACCATACTCTGGTTGTAAGGAGGATCCAAAAAAACAAGGTTAAAGGCCAGCCTGATAGATTTTAAGCAATTTAAATTCTTTTTTATATTCCATTTAATAATTTTAGCCCTGTTAACAAGAGCGCATGCCCTGACATTGCGATCAATTACAGATATCACCCCATGGTTATTATCTACAAATACTACTGATTCAGCACCCCGGCTTAAAGCCTCGATACCTAAGGCGCCGGTCCCTGCAAAAAGATCCAGCACAACCGCATCCTGAACACGAAAGGAAAGTATGTTAAAAATAGATTCACGTAATCGATCAGCGGTCGGCCTAATTGTTGTACCAGGAATCGAATACAGCTTCTTGCCTTTTAAATCTCCCCCGATTATCCTCAAACCAGTATCTTTTCTATGCATACAAGTTTTCTTGTTTTTGCGACAGCTTTTTGCAACTGTTCAAGCATATTGCCACCAAGATGTCAAAATTGTTGCGGTGTCGGGGAGTTTTATCGATATTTTTCCCTTAATTAAGCGTAATGGGTGATCATATGTAAAAGAGTGTGGTGTGTGTGAGTTCACACGATTTGGAATCTGATTACCCATTGAGCGGCCTTAAAGTCTAAAACTTCCCGGCCCTTGAAATAATTACAATTTTTTCATTCTTTACAATCTTATTTCGCTCAGGCTTTTTAGTTTTTTATGTAGGTAGCTCCGATCGACCCCGATTGCCTTAGCTGTTTTTGTAACATTGTTATTGTTTTGAAAAAGCTTTCTTTGTATATATTCTTTTTCAAATGCCTTTTTAGCTTCTTTTAAGTTATGGATTACAAAAAGCTGAGCTTCAATCGGCTCTATCCCTTCCTTTGCACCTGGATTAAAGGGCTTGGGTATGTCGGATTCATCAATAACATCTTTTTCCACCATGATATCCAGCCGTTCAATAAGATTCTTCAGCTCTCTGACATTGCCCGGCCATGAATAATCGCATAAAAGATCAAGTGAATGCTGTGTCATCTCCTTTTTTTTACTTCTATTATGTTTTGCGCATTCATCCAAAAACACTTCCACCAAGAGGGGAATATCTTCAGAGCGATTTCTTAAAGTCGGAACCTCTATGGGTATTACATTCAGCCGGTAGTAAAGATCTTCCCTGAAAGTTCCCTTTGCAATCTCCTTTTCAAGATTTTTGTTGCTGGCAGCAATGACCCTTACATCTACACTCAATGTTCTGCTTCCGCCAACCCGATGAAACTGTTGCTCCTGCAGCACACGAAGAATCTTGGCCTGCGTCTTCAAGCTCATGTCGCCGATTTCGTCCAGAAAAATGGTTCCTTTACTGGCCAGTTCGAATTTTCCTCTCTTTTTGGAGGTTGCGCCGGTAAACGCCCCCTTTTCATGACCAAGCAGTTCACTTTCGATGAGTTCTTCAGGGATCGCGGCACAATTTACATCTATAAGCGGCTGATCCGCACGGGGACTAAGCTGGTGAATGGTGCGCGCAACCAACTCCTTCCCTGTCCCATTCTCTCCTGTAATCAGTATCCACGCATCTGCAGGGGCTGCAATAGCGATCTGTTTTCTTAGGGCTGTAATGGACTGACAGGTCCCGGATATTGAGTGTTTTTCTAACGTCTTTTTTCGCAGATATTTGTTTTCTTCTTCAAGCCGTCTGAAATTCAGGGCATTATTAATTGCAACAATAACCTTATCGATTGAAAGCGGTTTTTCGATCAGGTCAAATGCGCCCAGTTTTGTAGCTTTAACAGCGGTTTCTATTGTTCCATGTCCTGAGATAATTATAACCTGAATAAAGGGATTGTTTTTCTTTATTTCCTTTAAGGTTTCAATACCGTCAATACCCGGCATCCATATATCAAGCAGCACAAGATCCGGAGACTCAGTGTCAATGATCTTCAAGGCCTCGTACCCATTGGCGGCTGTTATTATATCAAAGCCTTCATCTAAAAGGAGGCCACTTAAGGATTGGAGTATGGAAGGTTCGTCATCAACAATCAAAATTGAAGGAAACATATTCTTTAACTCCTTTGGTAGCGGATATAGGTTGAGACCTTTGCAAAACGCCCCCTTTTGCCCAATTTCTTTGTCAGGCTCAACATTTTGCACGCAGTGAAGCTTTAGCTTTATCCTCAAAATACTAAATGTATTCCTGTGGTTAAAATTTTCGCCTTCCTTAAACTTTAACAAAATTGAGCATTTTTCAAAGGTCTCAGGCTATAGGCAACTAGATGATTTTCCGAAAGACAAGCCCATTACCAATCATCTTTGCTTACACCGGTAGTTCTACAACAAATTTAGCACCCCGGGGTGGGTTGTCCTGTACACGTATCGTGCCGTTATGATCGGCAACAATGGCGCCAACAATTGTAAGCCCTAGACCCATACCGGCCTTTTTTGTTGAAAAATTTGGTTCAAAAAGTCGTGTCTTGTCTTTATCGGAAATGCCGGATCCGCTGTCGGCAACCTCTAACCGCACGACCTTTAAACTTGGATCATGGGTTAATGTTATAATAATGCTACCCTCTTTCTTTATGGAACCAATGGCATTGTCGACAAGATTAATCATCGCCCGTTTTATATGCTGACGATCAAGATTAAGATGCGGAATATTGTTCGTAACGCTGAATTCGAAATCAATATTCTGATGTCCTTCTTTGTAAAGTGCTAGTGTATCTTCAATGATTGGTGTTAAATCGCAGGGTTTTGGATTTGCTGTGGGAAATCTTGCAAAGGATGAAAATTCATCCACAAGATTTCGAATCAGTTCTA
>JAZFVY010000276.1:0-2715 GCA_036447975.1 Desulfobacterales bacterium | reverse complement strand
GTAACACTATGTTCCGATTGAACCGCGTCTAAGCTTCCGAACTCATCCTGGGTCCATTTGAAGCGTTCTATGGCTCGCTGCGCTAAAATTAAAGAACTCGACCTCGCTATGCTCGGGACTCAAACAGCTTCAATTTTTATGCTCCGCTTCGCCGAGAACGCTGAATCAAATGTCCCCAAATGGATTCGCTCGGAAGCCAAGACGCTGCATACATTCTTTGAAACGGAACGTTATTTTGACAAACACTATAAGGACAGATTGAGGGATTTAGGGATTATAAAGGAGACCTTTGCAAAAGGGGGTGTTTTGCAAAGGTCTCAAAATATGAGTAAAAAAAAGCGGACAGATTAGTTATTTAAGGATAAACTCCATTTTCACCGAGCCTATCTCGATTATATCAAACTCTTTGAGTAAGACGGATTCTTTTACAGCCTCATTATTAACCTTAGGTTTGGACATTCCCTCCACGTAGCTTAAATGATAGCCTTGGGGTCTCTTGCTTATGGTAGCTGCGGTCTTTCCTACCATCATACCGCCAACCTCGATGTCCGAGCTTGAGTCTTTTCCGATTTTAATTAATTTCTTTGTGAGCTCCATTTCTCCTTCTCCGCCTGATAAAAAAGATAGAATACCGATGGATTCCTTTTTTTTCATAGCAGTATCCAGATCAGGCACGCTCTTGGCCAGCAAGTCTTTGTGAGCTGCAGTATCCATAACCATGGTCTGATCCATCGTGCCTGAAGCAGCAGATTCAAAATGTTTCTCACCCTCTTTGTAAGCAAATAAGAGTATATGTTTGCCAATTTTTATAGCATCGTTGTTTTCGAGCCAGTGGGAAGTGATTTTCAGATCATTTACAAAGGACCCATTTTTACTCTTCAAATCAGTTATCAGATATCCATCATCCATCCCATCTATTTTAGCATGTCGCCCGGAAACAGCCAGATTCTCAATAACTATGTCGTTTTTATCCAATCTGCCTATAGTAAGAGATTGTCCCTCCTTGATGTCATACTCCCCGATGTTGCTGTCTTTGAATTTTAATGTCAATATTGGCATCGCTAAACCCTCTTTTTAATAAAATATTATATTAAAAATAAGCTAAATATTCAATTAAAGATACGTGAAATTAGCCCTAATAGTCCACCTTTTTTCTTCGTTATTTTTTTTACCTTTATTACAATAACAGTTATGTTGTCTTTTCCACCGCGATCGTTTGCTAGATCCACAAGGGATCTGCAGGCTTTTTCAGGTCGTTCACTTATAACAACATCACCGATTTCCTCTGGAGAAACCATATCAGTTAAACCATCGGAACTGATGACCAGAATATCGCCTTTAAAGCACGGAGTCTCAAATATATCCGGTTTAACGGTCTCACCAATTCCCATTGCCTGGGTGAGCATGTGTGCGTATTCCCTACCCAGACTCTTGGCTCCCTCAGGGTTTAGTGCTTCATGCTCGGCCAGTACAGTGTGTGGGACGGAAATTAGTTCTATGTTTTCGTTATGTACTAGGAAGATGGGACTGTCGCCCACATTAGCCGATATGAAAGTTTTATCATCGAAATAGACTGTTGATACGGTAGCCCCCATCCCACTATATGATTCATTACTATTTGAAACCTTCCATACTCCCTTGTTGGCCAGATGAATGCCGGAAAGCAACCGGTTGGCTTTTTTGGAAAGGGTCTCATCGGAGTCGGTCAACTCCTCTACATCATTGCCCTTTTTGAACCGTTTAATATAGTCCCTCAAGGTCTCAACGACGATTTCACTGGCAACCTCACCTGCCTTGTGCCCACCCATACCATCGGAAACTACATAAAGTTTCTGGTCATTATCAAGGAATAGGGCGTCTTCATTACCCTTCCTTTTTCTACCAACATCAGTAATGCCTGAAGATTCAATGACAACCATATTATAAAACCTAATTATAAAACCTAAGCTTTTTCTTTACAATCTTGATATATAAGTAAAATGTTTCAAGGTCAAGCATTTCTATTATTATTTTTACAACTATTTCGCCGTATCCTCACCTTTCTTTTTTGCGATCATGGCATCGATCTTAGCTCCTATTTCTCTTAAATGATCTTTCATCTTCGAAGCCTTTTGATAACGCTTCTCACGATCTTTTTTAAGAGACTCGTTGAGTATGCTGACGATCGGTTTTGGTATTTTTTGATTAAATTTTCTCGGATCCGGGTGGGGCACGTTCATTATTTTGTTCATGAGTGCCGCAGGACTATCGGCTCGAAATGGCAGCTCGCCGGTCAAAAGCTGATAGAACATGACCCCCAATGAGAAAATGTCCGACCTTCCGTCTACTTTTTCGCCGGAAAACTGCTCAGGTGACATATAAAAGGGTGTTCCCTTGACAACACCTGTCTGAGTCTGGGATGTGGCCGTGATTCTGGCAATGCCAAAGTCGGTTATCTTCACAACGCCACTATTTAATAGCATTATATTTGCAGGTTTGATGTCCCGATGGACGATTCCTTGTTGGTGGGCGTAATCCAGGCCATCAGCAACGTCGGCTATGTAGCCGATAACCTTGCGCATGGGTAAGAGGTTATCCTTTTTTGTGTTTTTTTCTAAATCATCTCCTTCCAAAAGCTCCATGGCAATGAAAGCAAGATCCTGCTCATCACCGGCATCATATATAGTTACAATATTTGGATGTGCGAGAGTCCCCGCACTTTCTGCCTCCCTAAAG
>JAZFVY010000275.1:0-7226 GCA_036447975.1 Desulfobacterales bacterium | reverse complement strand
TAGAACCTATCTCAAAAACAATCTAAGTCCCCATGGCGGTGTTGCGAAACGGTTCAAAATGCTCACATACTACGTGTATGCTCCGCTTTTTCACCGTTTCGCGCCTTGCCCTGAACACTAATCTTATTTTTGAGATAGGTTCTAGTAACTGCTCAGGTATCTTGCCACAAAGGCACAGAGACACCAAGATTATCGAATATTATTGTTCTACTTTTTTCATGCAATGCTTTTTTTATTTCGGATTAGAGAGTAAAATTGATATGTTTTTATTTCCTTTGTGCTTAGTGTTTCAGTGGCTGAATAGTTACAATAGTTATACGTTTCCCTATTAATAAATAACAAATAACTGCTATGAAAATCGGACTCATTGCGGGGGGCGGCCAGTTTCCCATCATCTTTTCAAAAGCGGCAAAATCCAAAGGATTTGCCGTTTACGCGGTTGCTTATAAAAATGAGACAGATTCTGGTCTTATAGATCACGTTGATGCAATTGAATGGTTCCATCTAGGGCAAATCAAACGCGTAATAAAATTTTTTAAAAAGAATAATATTAACCAGGCCGTATTGATGGGGGCCATAACAAAAACCAGGATGTTTTCGGATGTCAGGCCTGACATCAAAGCAATATCGCTCGTTGCCGGCATGAAGCATACACATGATGACGGGCTTTTACGAGGCTTTGTCGGGGTGCTTGAAAAAGAGGGTGTTAAGATAAAGGCTTCAACATTTCTATTGCCGGATCTTCTGGCACAAAAAGGCTGCTGGACAGAACGGAAGCCGACCCGATCTGAAAAGACGGATATTGAACTGGGCTGGAAACTGGCAAAGGAGATCGGACGTCTTGATATCGGGCAATGTGTAGTGGTTGGAGGTGGATCGGTTTTGGCGATAGAGGCTATTGACGGAACAGATGCAACCATAATACGGGGCGGAAAACTGGGCAAAGGGGCTTCAGTGGTTGTCAAGGTATGCAAGCCCAACCAAGACATGCGGTTCGACGTTCCTGCTGTTGGTGTCCAGACAATAAAGAGCATGCATGAAGCAGGAGCAAAGGTACTGGTCGTTGAGGCCGGGAAGGCAATTGTTTTTGATAGGGAGGAGATGATCGACCTGGCGGACGAGCTCGGAATTGCAGTCGTTGGTATGGCAAAATGAAGCTTTCACCGCCTGAAAATTGAGAAGTTGCAAGTTTTTCTCTTATCATCTATTTGGGACAATAAAACCATGAGACCTTTGCAAAACGCCCCCTTTTGTCCAATTACTGTGTCAGGCTCAAATATTAATTCTCAAAATACTCCATGTATTCGTGCCTGCCCCGTGGGTCCGGAAGATCGTACGGGGTGGTTAAAATTTTCGCCTTCCTTGAACTTGAACCCCGGTTAAATTATAAAAGATTTAACTGGGCAGGCAAAATTGATCATTTTTCAAAGGTCTCACCATGAAAAAACTACGTGTCGGTGTCGTCGGTGTCGGTTATCTCGGGAAATTTCATGCTGAAAAGTACTCCCTGATGGATGACGTTGACCTTGTCGGGGTTGTTGATACCAACATATCACACGCAGAGGATGTTGCCGGAAAAGTCAATACAAAGGCTTATCCAGGCCATGAGGATCTTTTAGGGAAAGTCGATGCTGTCAGCATCGTTGTTCCTACCCCGGCCCATTATGCTGTTGCAAAGGATTTTTTGGAAAATGATGTTGATATTCTGATTGAAAAGCCTATGACAACGTCGTTGGCAGAGGCCGATGAACTGATCCGTTTTTCAGAATCAAAGGGGCTTATTATCCAAGTGGGACATCTTGAACGTTTTAATCCTGCTGTTGTTGCTTTACAGGATATTGTAAAAAAGCCGATGTTCATCGAGTCGCACAGGCTGAGCATTTACAAGGAGCGGTGCACCGACGTTAGTGTAGTGCTTGACCTTATGATACATGATATCGATATTATTTTGAATTTTGTCAGATCTGATATAATCAGCATTCATGCGGCAGGAACCCCCGTAATTTCCGGTCATGTAGATATTGCAAATGCGCGTCTTGAATTTAAGAGCGGATGTATTGCAAATGTTACCGCAAGTAGAATTTCAACCAAGAATGAAAGGAAAATCAGGCTGTTTCAAAATGATGCCTATGTATCCGTAGATTTTGCAAGCCATGAAATTACCATTATCCAGCAGAACGACAAAGGTGCGGGTGGACTCATACCCGGTATGGATATCAATAAGCTATGTTTTATAAAAGGTGATGCCTTGGAAGATGAATTAAAATCCTTTGTTAAAGCGGTAAACAGACGCGAGGCCCCGGAAGTTACGGGCCAGATGGGACGTGATGCTTTAAAGATTGCATTAAGTATTATGGAACAGATCAGTATTACCAGCAGTCGTTTTGTTAGTTAATTTTGAATGTGGATGGGTAATCAGGGTATGCGTCGGCCTGCATGATGTGTAATTCCATATGAAAACAGGTTGAAAATCCTATGGGTCCACTTATAACGCAAAAAAGGGTTATGATCATCGCCGGTGAGGCTTCCGGCGACCTTCACGGGGCAAGACTCGTTCGCGCCATGCGCAAAAAAAACAACAGCCTGTTTTTCTGCGGTATTGGTGGGCAGTCCCTGAAAGATGCAGGGGTAAGAATTTTAGTCGATGCTTCAAAACTTGCTGTAGTAGGGATAACCGAAGCCTTTTTCAAGATGCCAAACCTTCTTAAGGGGATGGCTGTTGCCAAAAAGAAACTTAAAACACTGCATCCTGATCTTCTGATACTTATTGATTTCCCCGATTTTAATCTTAATGTAGCAGCCACTGCCAAGAAGCTTGGAATACCTGTACTTTATTATATCGGTCCCCAGATTTGGGCGTGGAGACCCGGCCGTGTGAAGAAGATCGGGGAGCTAGTAAGTCATGTAGCGGTTATCTTGCCTTTTGAAGAAGACTTTTACAGAAAGCATGAAATTCCTGCAACATTTGTGGGGCATCCTTTACTCGACAACAATCTTTCTCAACAAGATACGACCTTGGAAAAGCCGGCAGAAGAAGTTACTACCGTGGGCCTTCTTCCCGGCTCTCGCGATCGGGAGATTGACAGACTGCTTCCAGTGATGCTTGATGCGGCCAGGATTCTTGCAAGGCAGATCTCGAATGTAAAGTTCATAATTTCACATGCACCTGCCGTAAAAAGAAATTACATGGAAGGGATCATTCACAAACAAGAAGGTTCTGTCGACTTTGAAATTATAACAGGGGATGTGGGAAAAGTTCTTGAAAGATGCGAACTGGTTATTGCTGCATCAGGCACGGTTACGCTGGAGGCCGCGATTTACGGTACGCCGATGGTAATCATTTACAAGGTGTCTCCAGCAAGCTATTGGCTGGGCAGGGCCATGGTTCGGGTAAAACATATAGGTCTGGTTAACCTTATTGCAGGCAAGGAGATTGTCCCGGAATTGCTCCAGGACAAAGCATCACCCCGAAAGATAGCAGACAAGGTTTATGAGATGTTAAGCGATGCTTCCGGGCTTGAGCGGTTGCGGAACGAACTCCTTGGTATTAATGATGCACTGGGCGGGCCGGGTGCTTCAGAACGCGTTGCAGATATAGCCGTTGGTATGTTGTAGGTTTTACAAATCTCCATTTAAGATACCATACATGTTGAATAATGCAAGGATTCAGGATGCAAGAGGCCAGAATTCCTTTTCCGGTTTCTTTTAGTTGATGATCATGAGAAAACTATCAAAACCAATAATTAAAGATCGCCACAGGCACTTGCTGTTGCTTATCAAGGATCAATGGCTTAGGATGTTTTTGGCTATGATATGCATGCTGGTGATGGCCGGTGCAAACTCAGCTATCCCTTTTTTAATAAAACCGGTTGTCGATGATATTTTTATAAATAAAGATGTCAGGATGCTTATGATGATTCCCCTGGCAGTGATAATTATATATTTTGTGTTCGGTTTAGCCATGTTTTATCAGGAATACCTTATGAATTATGTGGGTCTGAATATCATCAGGCAGCTTAGAAACAGCCTTTATGATCGTATTCAAGATCTTCCTATTTCGTTTTTCCACAAAGAAAAGACAGGCGTTCTAATGTCGCGGATTACAAATGACGTCAATATTATTAAAACTATGGTTTCCTCCGCAATTACAGGATCTTTGAGAGATTTTTTTTCCATTATTGGATTAGCATTTGTAATTTTCTACCGGGATTGGAAGATGGCCTTGTTTGCGGTTGTCATCTTGCCGATTGCATTTTTACCTATTGTTGTGCTGGGAAGGAAAGTCCGCAAGGTCACCACCGGTTCCCAGAGGACCATGGCTGACCTTACCTCTTCTTTGCATGAAACGTTTGTCGGGAATAAAATTATAAAGGCATTTGGTATGGAAGCGTATGAAAAAAAACGATTCTTCGGAAAAACCCGCAAACTTTTCAAGCTTGATATGAAAAAAGTTCGCTTCCAAGCCCTGTCTTCGCCGCTCATGGAGTTTTTAGGGGGGGTTGGTATCGCAATTGTTATTTGGTACGGCGGTTCAAAAGTGATAGCAGGCACCTCCACGGCTGGAACCTTCTTTTCATTCATGGCGGCTATCGTTATGTTTTACGGACCTGTAAAGAAATTAAGCAAGCTTAATATTAACATACAACAAGGGCTTGCCGGTGTTGACCGGGTCTTTGATATTCTGGAGGCAGAGTCTGATATTCGAGAGCCCGCAAATCCAGTTGTATTAAGGCGCGGTCATCACCGCGTTTCTTTACGAAATGTGTATTTTAAATATGATGACGTAATGGTTTTAAAAAACATTAACCTGGATGTCAGGGCCGGGGAAGTCTTTGCACTCGTTGGAATGAGTGGCGGCGGAAAAACCTCTCTGGTTAACCTGATACCCAGATTTTACGATGTAAGCAAAGGGACCGTTCTCATAGATGATATTGATATAAGAGATGTTTCAATATCTTCACTTAGAGACCAGATTGCCATTGTTACGCAGGAACCCATACTATTTAACGATACCGTCCGAAACAACATTGCATACGGAAATCAAAATGCGTCTTTTGAGGACATAGAAAGTGCCGCCCGTGCAGCCCATGCATGCGAGTTTATTCAGAACTTTCCGGATGGATTTGATACAAGCATAGGAGAAATGGGCGGACGTCTTTCAGGAGGAGAGAAACAGAGAATCTGCATAGCCCGCGCCTTGTTAAAGGATGCTCCGATTTTAATATTGGATGAGGCGACCTCTTCACTAGATACAGAATCGGAATCACTGGTTCAAAAAGCCCTTGAAAATCTGATGAAGGGGCGCACCACCTTTGTAATTGCTCACAGGCTTTCGACTGTCAGTTATGCCCACAAAATTATCGTAGTGGTGGATGGTGAGATTGTGGAAGAGGGAAAACAGGAAGAGCTGATTGCTCGAAAAGGAGAGTATTACAAGCTCCATCAGATGCAGTTCAACAATAACGATAGAATAGATTATTTGATCGGATCTTAATAAACCTGAGGTACGACAATCTTTATCCACCGGCAGCGGGGAATCAATTGAACCACGGCCCGTCTTGAAGATAGATATATGGAAAGACATTTCAAGAAAATCTTTGTAGTGACCGTAGTTATTAAGTTGATGCTCGCCTATTTCTTTCCCATCACTTCAGATGAGGCCTACTTTCTTACCTGGGGAAAAAATCTCGATATCAACTACTACGATCACCCCCCAATGACCGGATGGATTGTCTATCTCTTCTCCTTTTTAGGCAACCATATCTTCTTCCACAGGCTTTTTCCGATTATCTGCGGCATTATCGTCGCCATTGTCATGTACCTGATAGCAAGGGATATTTTCAAGGACGAAGCCAAGGCAAGGCTGATAGCCATGGCATTCCTCGTGGCACCTTTGAATATTCTCTTTGTTCTGATTAGCACTGACACCCCTCTCTTTCTTTTTGTATTCCTGGCGGGCGTCTCTTTCTACTACGCCGTAAACCTGAGACGCGGATATTTGTTCCTTGTGGCAGGCATTCTACTGGGCCTGGCTGTGTTGAGCAAGTATTTCGCAGGTCTTCTACTGATTGCCTTTGCAGGCTGCCTGATTATCAGATGGAACAGGGATACAATACGAAATGGCCTGATACTACTCCTTGGAGCTGCCCCCTTTGTTCTGTTGAACCTTTACTGGAATTACAACAACTGTTGGACCAATGTGATGTTCAATATCTTCATCAGGAATGAAAACGTCTCGCTGGAACTTGGGCACTTTCTGTATTTTATAGTGTTTCAACTCTATTTGGCCACACCCTGGTTAATATATTATCTGGCAAAGAATATGGGAACAGTCAAAGCGGGGATAAAAAGGGACAACAATCTTTTTTTCCATATGTACATTATCCCGATTTCCATCACCGGTTTGGTTGCCTTTCACAGCACCGGCCTTCACTGGGTACTGTCCTTCTATCCGTTCCTCTTTTTTCTCCTCATTTATCTTAATAAAGAGCAAATATTGAGAATAGTTAAATATTCCGCAATATTCAGTTTGATTCATATTGTAACCATAACTGCAATCTTGTCCCTTCCCATTGAGACATTCAAAAAGCACGGAAAATACTCTTATATTGTTATGGGTTTTTATGGAGATGAAATCTATAATAACCTGAAAAAGTACAGGGATAGATATGCTTTTGGAACGACAAACTACGCCACTGCAGCAATGATGGCCTATCACAGCGGCGAGAGTTTTTTTGTCTTCGGCCGTGGTTCCAAACACGGCAGGCACAACGATAAGGTGATGGATTTCAGGGAGTTGGATGGTCGAAATATATTGATTTTGAAAAATAAGAAGTTGAAGGTAAGGGATTACAGGGACTATTTTAAGAGAATTAGAGTTGAGACGATCAAAGTACGTCAGGCGAGTTTTGACATCGCACTTGGGGAGGGTTTTAATTATCATAAATACAGGGAATTGATTCTGCCCAGAATTTTACAAAAGTATTATAATATTCCCAAGTTCTTGCCAGTAGGGAGTTGCTTTTTTTACAGCAAATACTTTCCCAATCGAGAATAAAACATTCGGCGACGGCACGGATGAGAGTAATTTCATGACCCTCGAGAAATAAATAACAATTATGAGATGCTATCCTGATAAGACAAAAATCTAACTAAAATTCAAATCAAAACGAAATATAAGGAGAACCTATCTCAAAAATAAGATTAGTGTTCAGGGCAAGGCGCGA
>JAZFVY010000274.1:0-2428 GCA_036447975.1 Desulfobacterales bacterium | reverse complement strand
ATAGAATTGCTGTTATTGGTTAAAGAAAATGGTTGGGAAAATATCGGAATTTTTACTTGTGCCAAGGAAGAAAGTTAACAAACTTTTTTCATCCATAACGAAAGCAAAACATAGTAGTCCAGTGATCAAATACATGCGTGCCTTAAAAAAGATAAAAGGTAATAAGTAAAATAAGAACAAACAGTTAAAAAGGTATAACAATTCACTTGTGCCGACCCAAAAAGCCGGGCGGCACAGTTCGAGCGTTATGTGGATATAAAAGTAGGAGAAAAGGAGAAAAATATGTTTAGAAAAAATATGACACTGGGAATCATAATTCTGATTTTAACCGGGATATCATTTCCTTCATTTGCTATTGAATTAAAAACAGCAGCCCAAGAGAGTGTTCCAAAATATTTTAAGCTTGAAGACAATACAATGGGGGGCATTTGTGTTGATATTATGCGGGCAATTGAAAGTGTCGAACCAGAAATTCAGTTTAATGGGTATCAGAAATTTCTTCCATTTAAAAGATTGCAGAAATATCTGGAAGATGGACGATTGGATGTATTTTTTGGATTTAAAGAAACGGTAAAAAGAAAAGAGAAGTATAGTTTCTTAGATATTCCTCTTTATCAAATAAATTATGTGGTAGCAGTCCGAATAGACGATAAAGTCAAAATAAATTCTTTTGATGATGTGCGTTCACTTGGTGAAAAAGGAAGAATGTTAACAGTGTCTGGTACTGCAGCAAGTATATTTCTACATAAGGAAGGTGGGTTATTGATTGAAGATAGCTCAGAATCCCCCACAAAACTTTTAAAGATGTTAATGTTTGGACGGGGACGTTTTGCATTTTATCACGATCTTGGATTACAAAGTATAATTAAAAATGAAACTCTTGAGAAAAAAATAAAAATTCTTCCTGTATCATTTTTGACATACTATCATTATGCAGCATTCAAAAAGAATACTCCTAGAGAAACTATTGACAAAGTGAGGACTGCTCTTGAAAAGCTAAAGGATAATGGAGAGTTAGCCAAGATTCATAGTAAATATAATCTACTGAAATAATAATGCCACATAACAAGGCGCTACCTTAAGGCAAAAGATTTCAACCCTTTTTTTAAATATAACGGGAATAGGGGATATCCTATAATCCGAGACGTCCATAAATAAATAAGTAACTTATATGTTACTAGTTCTGAATAATGAAATAGTCCAATGTAAAAAAAATAATATCAATACATTATCGTTGAAACATTATCGCCTAACCATGCTAATGCAGCCGACACAAAAAGCCGCACGGCTGATTAGCGACGTTAGAGCTACAAAAAAATGAACAAGAAGAGTGATAATAAAAAGAATCGTTCAGAGTTAGTATTTCAAATTTTTCTTGTGGTGGTTGACGAGCCCGAGACAGTGCAGGTTTTGACCGATATGTTGGAGAGTAAGGATTATAAGGTTTTGCAGGCATACGGCGGCTAAGAGGGCATAGATCTTGCCGTTGAAAAACATCCCGATGCCATTTCTTGACTTGATGATGCCTTGTTCCTGAGCCGCTCAGGCTCGTGAGAAATCCGGGTTAGGATTTTCCAATTTCGTAATTTAATTACTTAGGGGGTGTAATATGAAAAGTAAAAAAATAATTGTACTCATTGTATCCATTCTCTTTTCAGGAACAGCATTTTTATCTACTGTTTATCCGGTGTTTGCTCAACCGGGCATTACAATTGTAACAGCCGATTTTCCACCATTTAAGTTCAAGGTAGGGGAAAAAATCGTGGGATTAGATACGGAAATTATTTTGGCCGTATTCGATAGAATGGGATATGATGTAAGTGTGGAAATGAAACCATTCCTGAGGGCAGACCTTGAAACAAGAAAGGGAAATTACGCAGCATATTATACCTTCACGTATAATGATGATAGAGGTAAGGATTACCTTTATACAAGTCCGATTAGTGCCGTGCGAAACGTTTTTTTCTACGATAAATCGCGATTGAACGATCCAATGGTTCAGAAAGTTCGAGATTGGAAAACCTTGGATTTTCTAAAAGGTCTCGAAGTTGGCGTAAGTGCAAATTATAATTATGACGTCGATTTTATGAAACTTTGGAGACCGGCAGGCAAACCTGAATGGAATCCAAATGAGCCAGGCTTTGTACGCATTTTTAAGGCTCAAGAAATTGTCGGCACGTCCCCTGAAAAACAACATCTTATGAAGCTTGAACAAGGAAGAATTCATACCTTTATTTCAGAAATTTCGGTGGGGAATTACTTTCGAGAGCAGGATTTAAAAAGATTTGGAAATATTACCCATGCAAAAAGATCGGTTGGAAAAATCCGAACTTTCCATATGGGGTTCAGCAAAAAGTGGAGGGGACCAAATGGAGAGGAACCACTGGCTCTCCGTGATCATTTCAATTTTGAACTTACAAAGTTTGTT
>JAZFVY010000273.1:0-5107 GCA_036447975.1 Desulfobacterales bacterium | reverse complement strand
GCACCCAACAGGTCAACCTTTCCGATCAAAGCTAGCAGAGGACCACGGGCATAAGCGCGTGGGTATCTACTCGAAAAATAGGATCCTATTTAAGGTCACTTGGTGAAATTACCAAACAGACTTGGTGTTTTCATCAGAAACCCTTTAATATATAATTAATCGAAAGTGTCTAACACGTTGTTTTAAATATCTATCCGCTCATTCATTGCTTTGGTATAATCATTGCAAATAGTAATATTGACGCAAATCATGAAGTGATATTCATGATAAAGATGGTAATCCTAAGTTTTTTATGAACGACTGTTTTTTTGTAATCATCACGTGACATAACGTTCAGTATGATTTTTTTAAATTAAAAGATGTCCAAACTGCATGTCTTTTCTACGTTGAACTGCACCATAGCGAATTCTCTGAAGCTTGATGAAGGGAGCTTCAATTATCTTATCTTTTAACAGGGTTAGGAGCATGTAAGTTTATTCACCGTTAGGATAAGGATAGATCATGGAAGAAAATTACACAGATGATACTATATTTTCTGGCAGACGCTCCTATATCGAACGCAGAGAGTTCGATGACCCAAACTTCAGCGGCATTGAAAGGCGAATGATTAAAGATAGAAGAAGGGTTGCCTGCAGAAGGGAAAACAAGCGATTTCAAATTAAAGACTTTACGTTTGTCAAACTTTGGTCTGAATCTAATGAAGATATTGGGGAGCTTTTAGACCTAAGCAATAGAGGGCTTTCACTTCGTTATTTTGTTACTGGCAAAAATCCAAGCAATTTTTCTGAATTGGGTATATTTTCATCGGAGAGTGGTTTGGCTGTTGATGGGATCCCTTTTAGGATTATTTCAGACACTGAACTTGACGAATCACCATTTGGCCCAAAGCTGTTTAGACGATCTGGCTTGCAGTTTGGGTCTTTAACACCCGACCAAATATCCAAATTGGATTATTTCCTAAAAAATTTCACTCTAGGGCAAGCCTGACTTATCAGCCATTTTATCCTTTATTCGCCACAAAGGCAGTGTTCATTGTAATTTTTAATGCCCCGTCCGCTTGCGGCGGGGAGTATTATCCCATTTGGTGACATTTGATACACATGTTACCTGAAAGACGATGTCTGTGTGTCTCGCCTGCACCTTTTGCGCCCACTCTTTCGGTGGAGATAACACCTTTTTCATGGGGATTGTGGCAGGTTACGCAGGTGATTTCTCCATCTTCATTTAGTGGAAGTATGATGCCCAACTGGGCCTCCATTTGTTTGATACTTGCTACAACCTTGGCTGACGGACTACGGAGGTGCCTGGAATGTAAAGACTGCCTGGCTGTTATGGAATGACAGCCCACGCATAGCGTTTTAAGATTTCCAATTAATTTAACTTGCTCATAACTTTCAGTTTTTTCATCGGGTTTTTCAGTGTGGCAGTATAGGCATGTCGATTCAACAATGTCCCCTTTATCACTTAACTGTTTATGGGGGTTATTCTTCAAAAAATTTGCTTTATTGTGACACTTAAAACAGAAATTTATTTTTTTTTTATATGGTGCGCCTCTTAAAAACATCTGTCTTCCTGTAAACATGTCATCTGTTTTGCTGTCCCGGCACTGGACAGATACATCATGGCATGTGATACAGACGATTTTTCCGTTTCGAATCGGAAAATCATCCGACATTCTTGCTTTGATTTCCTTGGAGGGCTCAATGTCTGCAGGATGTATATCCCGCCTGGTGGCTTTGTAATGACAGCTGCATAATTGTTTGTTATTTCCTTCATATTTCAAGAAGTTATCACCATTTCGAGGTACTTGTTCATGACATTCTGTGCAGTACTTCCCAGTATAGTGGACTTCAGTAGCGTCTGTAACAGCCTCATCTAAAGATCTTGAAATACTCTGCTCCTTTTTTTTTTCGATCTTTTCAGTAAATGCCATATTTTTTTGATTGTAACTCGGGCTGGAACAGCCATAAATGATAATTATTGATAGAACGAATCTTTTCATTGGCTTACGTTTTTTTACGAACAGCTCGTATCTAAAATCCCAAAAAAAGTTTCCAACTCAATTTAGCTTCCAAATCGTCTTTTCTTCTCAACGCGGAACGGGAAGTTGTGGATCAACACGTTGCAGAAATTTTTTCCCTGATTTTTCTCAGTTAAGAGTGGTGATCTACAGCGGCTTTCTTCGGTTTTCCCTTGTCGTATTGCTGCTGATGGGTGTTACCAATGAGCCGGGGTCGTGAGATACTTATGCAGGTCAGTTGTCATTACGGCCTTTTCATAAAGTCACTGTTATGAATTATCAGCCGCTGCAGGCTCATTTCCCTGCTTTTCGTTCCCAATACCGGGGTGCAGTATTCTAGGAATGTAAAATTTGGTATAGTTCTTAATCATACCGATAACTTCAGTACTTACAACGGCATCCATTCTTCTTTCCTTATATCCGAGGGCTTTAAATGGAAGTGCCGGCGCTTCCTTCTGATGGCAGTCTTCACATATATAGGGGTTTTGACTTACGATTTTATGTATTATTTTTCTTGCTTTTGCTTTTTGTATGTCTGTGAGTGTTTGTTCCATCTCTTTGTATTCTTTTGCAAAATTGATTCTCTCTTGCGTGTCGATTCTCCGGAGTTCTTCATTGACACGCAGAAACGGTATAATTTTGCTTTCATACGTCCCCGGGAAAACACCTTCCTTAACAGGACTAGGGACTATCTCTCCTGATGTTCTGTCATACCATTTGAATACGCCTGTCTCCTCAGGTCCTTCAAGCCTGACGTGACATGTTTGACAGGCTATATAAGATGCATGCATATTGCCAAACGCTCTCAACTCTTTTACTTTGCCGTGAGGCATATCACCATGGCATTCAATGCAATAGGACCTTTTGTCAGGCTTGAAATCAAAATCAATATGGTGGAAGTGGTCTTTTAATCGTATCTCTTCCAGTACCCTGTAACCGAGGTAATGTTTAACCCTCTCTTCGCCGTCAAGAATGGCTTCTTTAAAAGAAACTTCATCATTTTCTTTCTTATTTTCTTTCTTCTGTTCCTTGTTTATTTTTGCCAGCTCATCCCCCCAATTTTTGATATGGCCCACTTCAACAAGATGCCCGAAAGTTACTTTCCATATGATAAGCATAAAAAACACGGTCAAACACAAGAATCCCAAGATATAGAGTTTAGAGAGCAGCGTTTTAATCATGCAGTCTGCCTCCCTTCCAGTGATTCTTGTGCATGAGTGTCATGTGGCGGAAGTATCTCCTGTTCAAGACCGGCCTTTTTCATGACTTCCACGTAGTATTCGTAATGATCTTCCACCATCAGTTTTTCCGGCAGATAACCGGTCAGAAACGCGGTTCCCATGGGAAAAACTGAGGTGGAGAAATGAACATTATACCAGTGCCAGATAAATAAGAAGAGGGCCGCGAGCAATGCTTCATCGCTGTGAGCAATTAATGCATAGTTTATTATTTCACCGGGCAGAAATTGTGTTGCGAGCTCCTTGTTCCACATGATCAGCCCTGATACCCCAAGTATCGGGATGCCCCAAAAGGGCCCCCAGTAATCAAACTTATCCTTCCACGTAAATTCAGCGCCTTCGGGCCGCTTATCTGTCAAAAACAATAAATATTTAAAAAGGTTAATAATGTCTTTTACATCTTTACTATTCGGTATAAAGGGCTGGGTAACAAGTAGTTTCAACAATTTGCCGATACTTAATCCTTCTTTTTTCTTCAACGGAACGATCTGACCTACGTATATATTATAAGCTAGATAAAAGACATGATAGACAAACAGGATGAACAAAATTGTGCCGGCGGTTTTATGAACAATAGGCGCAACCTTAATCCCTCCAAACAGAGCGTAAAGGTAGCGTGCCCAGGAA
This sequence comes from Desulfobacterales bacterium, assembly GCA_036447975.1. Classification (GTDB taxonomy): domain Bacteria; phylum Desulfobacterota; class Desulfobacteria; order Desulfobacterales; family UBA11574; genus JAUVVL01. The sequence goes on along the minus strand of JAZFVY010000273.1, from coordinate 1,222 downwards.
GCATCATGGAACTTGAGGGGCATGCCTGTTAATACCAGGATAATAACTGTTGTCGCCAGTATAATATGCTGCATTCTCTGGTTGACCGTAAATCTAAAGAAGTATTTTTCTTTATTTTTTATTTTTATCGAACCTCTTCCGCCCATGTATTTATTTCCTCCATTTGATTAAAACATTGGGAAACAGCCTTCTGACTAAATCTAAGAATATGATGCCCATCAAAGGTAGGAGAGTGCCGCCGGTCAGTACGATAAAAAATAATCTGAAATAGAATTCTTTAGGACTATGCACCGGATCGAACTCCATATGGACCTTGTAATTGGCAAGTTTTGGTGAGGCCTTTGGATGGCAATCAATATTTGAACAGATTTCGGTCTTGTTGTTTTCATAGGTGATTGACAGAGGGTTTTTATAACTCATCATCTGGTGGACGGATTGCCCCCTATTGACGTGACAGTCCAAACAATCGGGGATCCTCTCGTCGAGATAGCTGGCAGCCTTGCCATGAAATGTTTCTCCGTATGAATAGACGGCTTTTGTGACTAATTCATGCCTTGCGATTATCTCGGAATCATCATGGCATCGCCCGCACATTTCGGCAATATTCTTGGGATTTCTGATCTTATGCAATCTTGTGGTGACATGATTGTAAAACCTGAAAATAAACTCATCCTTTTTATGACAAACCCTGCATCTGCCCAGAGCCGCCTCAGAAATGCCCGGACGGACCTTTTTAAAGAAAGATAGCGGCCTATAGAGCGGATTATCGTGACAGTCCAAACAGTAAGGCATGTCTTCTGAATATTTTTTTGGCTTCTGGTTCTCGTCGATCTTGGTATGCACGCTTTTTGATAAGAATGTTGCAACCTCTTTGTGGGAAAATTTTTGTTCACTGGAGGGTTCTACAATATGGCATTCAATTAAACAGTCGACTTTTTTGGCGGTATCATGGGGTATTTTATTAATGTCCGTATGACACCCCTCGCACTTTACCTTTGCGTGAATACTGTTGTTAAATATATTTTCATTGACATACAGGAGCCTGAATCTACCTTCCTCGTCTATCCTGCTGAGACCGGGATACTTGTGGCATAATAGACAGTTGCCCACATCAGCAGAAAAAGAATTGATCGGCACAAAAAAAACGAGAAACAAAAATAACAAACAGAAAAAAGAAAAGTATCGAATAATTTGTTTTAATAACATAATCTCCCGCACTTCT
>JAZFVY010000272.1:0-6662 GCA_036447975.1 Desulfobacterales bacterium | reverse complement strand
CTAAAGTTGGAATCAAGCCCGAAAACCATATCCCGCATCAAAAAATACCGGAATGCATCGAGACCGTAAACACTTTTGAGTTGAAGCGGTTCTACCACATTTCCGATGCTTTTGGACATTTTGCTTTGATCAACGTTCCAGTATCCGTGAACATTCAGATGCTTATATACTGGGATGCCGGCAGCCTTGAGCATGATCGGCCAGTAGATGCCATGAGGCTTTAAGATATCTTTACCAACAATGTGATGGGCTGATGACCAGAATGTTTTAAACAGATCTCCATCAGGATATCCCAAAGCTGAAATGTAGTTTAAAAGGGCATCAAACCATACATATGTAACATAGTTTTTATCAAAGGGTAGCGTGATCCCCCATTTAAGTCTTGTTTTGGGTCGGGAGATGCAAAGATCTTCAAGGGGTTCCTTGAGAAAAGCCAGAACTTCGTTTTTGTAGCGTTCAGGACTTATAAAATCAGGATTGTTCTTAATATGATCTGTCAACCAGTCCTGATAACGGCTCATTTTAAAAAAGTAGTTGGATTCCTCGATGTGTTCGGGCTCTGTTTCATGATCAGGGCATTTGCCGTCAACAAGCTCACGATCTGTATAGAAACGCTCGCAGCCAAAGCAGTAAAGTCCTTCATATTCGCTGAAATAGATATCGCCTGAATCATAGATCTTTTGAAGTATCTGCTTCACTAATGCAATATGGGATGTATCGGTAGTACGAATAAAGTGATTATATTTGATTCTAAGCTCAGGCCAGAGAGTCCTGAAAAGCCCGCTTATCTTGTCTACATAGATTCTGGGGCTTAAATTCTCCTTTTTAGCAGCACGTACTACCTTGTCTCCATGTTCGTCCGTGCCGGTAAGAAAGAAAGTTTCTGCTTGACGCATGGAGTGAAACCGGCATGCAACATCTGCCACAATAGTCGTGTATGCATGGCCAAGGTGTGGCCTGGCATTAACATAGTATATAGGTGTTGTTATATAAAAGTTTTTTGGCATTATTTCCTATTTGTCGTCCTTAATGATTTCATCTAATCCTGCTTCTATTTCCCGGCCGCCATCTAAACGGATTGCTATTCGGCTGCTTATAGCATTATAACGTACCACTTGACCTTCTCCACTTAAGGTTTTTACGGTTTTACCGATTTTTGGTAATTGTGACTTGATTATCTTGTACATTTCATTTTCAAAGGTAAGGCAGCACATCAGTCGGCCGCATTGGCCGGAAATTTTGGTGGGGTTTAATGACAATCCCTGTTCTTTTGCCATACGTATGGAAACAGGTGCAAATTTCTCCAGGTATGCCGAGCAGCATATTTCAAGTCCGCACCTTCCTATACCGCCACACATCTTGGCCTGATTGCGTATCCCCACCTGCCGCATCTCAATTCTGACATCAAGCTCTTTAACCAGCATCTTGACAAGTTGCCGGAAGTCAACACGACCTTCTGATGTAAAATAAAATGTTAATTTGCTGGCATCAAAGCTCCCCTCCACTGAAAAAAGGTTCATTTTGAGATTGAGTTCCTTGATACACTTAAGACAATAGGCATGAGCATGTTTTTCAGTTTCAAGATTTTTTTCTCTTCGACGAAAGTCTTCTTGACTTGCCAGACGAAAAACTTTTTTCAAAGGTTTGCCTGATCTACTGGTAGCGGATTCGTCACGGGGTACAGGCGGAACTGCCACCATCCCGAAACCGAGCCCCTGCTCGGTTTCCACTATCACATGATCTCCCTGATTAAGTACAAATGCACCGCTGTCAAAGTCGTAAACCTTGCCTGCGGTTTTGAATCTTACCCCAACTACTTTTTTCATATTTTTAAGCCCGATAATTTATTTATGCGTTGTTTTAATCTCTTGCAAGCCGCATTATTAAGACTTCTAAAGTCAAGCGTAAATTCGTGTTTGCCTGAATATTTTTCTGTGCTGATTGGATATCATATATTTTTGAAAGCAGTGAATTAGCCGTCACCTTTTTTGAAGAACGTTGAATCTTTTCTCTCAGGTCCTTGTTGATAATCTTTTCAGGATGATACTTGTAAATAACAAGGTCCCTGAGCCAGGACTTAATCACCTCCAGAGAATCAGCCAGAACTTCTTTGTTTTTTGATAATTTTGCTGCAAATGCCATGAGTGAACCGATTGGCCTCGTCGATAGAAATTCAACTTCATTTATCAGCCAGTTCCTCTGTTTTCTCCAATTTGCATGGTTCATGGAATTGATCATGGAAAGGGCTTTGGAAAAACTACCGTTTGCCATGGTCGCAATTATTTTTGCATCATCAGGATCCACTCCTTGTTTTTCCATCAGTAACGCCTCAAGATTTTTTCGAGAAATCGGGTTAAACCTGATATGCTGACAGCGTGACACGACTGTTGGGAGAAGATCGGATGTTTGCATAGCAGTAAGTATCAGGATAGTTCGATTTGGAGGTTCCTCCAGTACCTTGAGGAGGGCATTACCTGCTGCAGGATTCATGGCCTGGGCATTGGATATTATCACCACACGCACTCTTGCTTCATAAGGCTTCATGGCAAGAATGCGGCAAAGGTCACGAATTTGACCAATCCTGATAAAAGGACCAGAAGGTTTAACCAGAATGATGTCCGGGTGATTACCTGATTGAATTTTCTTGCATGACCTACAACAGCCGCAAGGACCGGTTGTTGTTATTTGGCCAAGGGTCGTATGACCTTTTTCATCTTGGGTTTTCGTGCCCTTGAAAAGGTGTTCCGTTTCTTGGGCCATACAGTTGCATGCCATAGCTAAAGCCATAGCGGCCGTCTGTTTGCCTACACCTTCAATTCCGATAAAAAGAAGGGCGTGAGGTATGGTCCCATTTCGAAGAAGAGTGGTTAAAAGTCGAATAGGCCGTTCTTGGCATAATATCGACTCAAATCCTGATGTCAATTCAAATCCAGGCACAAATTTAGCTATCTACCCGTTCTTTCAATTCTTTTCCGGATTTGAAAAAGGGGAGCTTCTTTGTTTGTATGATAACCTTTCCCCCGGTTTTAGGATTTCGGCCGGTATAGCTTTTGTAGTTTTTGACAAAAAAACTGCACAGGCCGCGAATCTCAACACGCTCTCCTTTCATCATGGCGTCTGCCATGTTATCGAAGAATATTTGGACTACCTTTGCCGCTTCTGCTTTTGAGATGTTCGCTTCGGTTTTCAAGGCGGAGATAAGCTCCAACTTATTCATATGTCCTCCTTCATAGAATAACTGGTGAATATTGAATCATTTTATGTTTTTTTTATTCAGAAAACAACATTATCTGGTCGCAAATTCTTTTCTAAACGAAAATAGATAGTAAGTCAAGCAGTTATGATACTAATTCGTAACTTCTCAATAAATTCTGGAGCCCACTGGTAATAAAATGTAAAAGGGATAGCTGTTTGAGCGTGTTAGAGAGGAGTTACATTAATTCGGACAATATTTCAACATCTTCTTCATTCACGTCCACTCCGGCAAACTGTCCCAGTGCTTCAATATTAACGATAACACGCTCTTTCCCCCCGTATCTGGCAAATGTCCCCACCACACCAGCAAAGGGGCCGTGTACCACCATAACCCTGTCCCCTTTTCTGAAACGGGTACCCGTTGAAACCGTATTACTCCCTTTGACCATGATCTTCAATGATTGCACCGTCTCCGAATGTACAGGAATCGGGCCGTCTTTGTTGCCTATTAAACGGACTGCTCCGACTGTTTTTACAATCTCAACATGTTCATATGGGTTAAGCTCGGATTTTACAAACAGGTACCCAGGGAAAAGTGGCACCCAGATCATAACCTTTCGATCGCGGCGTTTGCTTCTGACCCGAATCTTTGGAAGAAAAACCTCAATCGATTTTTTGATCAGGCCTTCGTTGACCACATTTTCGAACCTGCTTTTTGTATGCAGGACATACCATGAATTTTCTAATTTTTTTGTTGTCATTTGTTTGGCGAAATTTGTCCAGTTTGATTAAACCTGAACCGTATCAATTTAGTTTTTTTGAAAAACGTGTCCCACAAGCATTCAGGTGATCCGGTTTTAAAGTGGGTAAAAAGTTTGACACGGTTTAAAACCGGATTACCTGAATGCGATAATGTTTTCAAAGGGCTTAAATGTTACTTAGCGTCCATTCAAAAATAGTAGATTTTGGTTCAAGACAAGGCCGCAGGATTTTTTCGACCGCAGGCGTAGTGCGCCTACGTCGAGGATCGAAGAAATCCGAGAACGCAGTATTGTGCTGAAAGATGCTGTTTCTGAATGGACAATTAACCAAATTCTCCAATTCCAGAAAGGTTAATCATAAATTCATACCTGCGTTCATACTCCTCTTTAATGTAATGAAAATCGAATGACCAGCACTGCGCTTCATAAAAAAATCCCATGCCGCTTCTTATATCTTTGTCATCTGATATATTACGTTCATAATCTGCGAATACCGAGAGTCTGTCTGATACTTTTAAAAACAAATCCGTGTGGATAGATTCATTGTGGATAGATTCAGTTAAATCCCGTTCATACCGATACTCGACAGACAATTTATCTCCGCGTGTATCCTTTATGCTTGTTGCAACATTATAGGATATAAACCTGTTTTCATACTGGGTCCATTCGGCATCAGCCTGCATGGATAAATATTTTTTCGGGACAAGTTCAAATTCACCATATATGGGAGAAAAGGGCTCCGGATCCTTATCTTTTCCTATATCTACGTCATAACTCTGTTCAAGTTTGAAGCGGCAAAACTGGTTATAGGAGTAACTGGTCGGCTCATTATTTTCATCACTGTGAATGTTGTCTGTTGGGTGTGTGTCCTTTTTTTCAGTATTCTGTTTCGATCTTGAAATAAATGTGTTTGTAATTGAATAAGTGAGCAAGTTCTTTTTTTCAATCCTGCCTAAATCGAAAATGTCGGAAAATTCATCCTGGTCCTTTTCAGGTATGTACTCATAGACGATCTGCGGAGTTACGGAATGCTTGATCCGCTCAATGCTTTCACCTTTTAACTGGAATATATTATAAATTTCAGAAGAAAAATCAACCTTGATGTCATACATTTCCCTGGACTGTGTTTTTTTGTCCAAAGTGCTGCTCTCGTCTTTATAAACATTCCATACAGTCTCCCGCACCCCTATAGAGGGTTCAACTGTGAAATAGTTATTAAAACTGTAGGGCAGATAGAGCCTGGAATGTGCATCCATCCGATGTCCCCTTTCGCCGTCTAAACTGTAAAAGTGAATGTATTCAGAGTCGAGATCAAAGTAAAAAGGGGATTTTAAAATCTTCTGTTTTATCCCGTTAAACTCAATGGACGGCAGTTTATGTAAGGTTGGATCCGGATCATTCTGGCTCCGGATAATAACATCATCATACCAGCGTGCCTCGGCATTGAGGCTGTAAAGGGACCAGTTTTTGTTTAAATTGAGCCTGTTGATTCTTACCGGATCATCATACTCATCAAGGTCCCTGCCGAAGTTTTTGTTAAAATAATCCTCGGTTTCGTCAAATCCCGTATATCCATCTCTAAATTCATGAAGGTAATCCTGATCGCTCACAAAGTCTATGTCAAGCTTTGCAAGGAACCCAAAGGGCAAAGCCTGATCATGTTTCATTCTGAACCAGTAGCGGTCGGAATTGGGTCGTAATATATCTTCTATAACGTCATCTACATATCCCCATTTTTCGGTTGAATCAAAAGAGCCGTCATCTATCTTTCTGTCATCTAAAAAATCGTACATCAGAGTCCCTTTTGACCTGTCGTCTAAAACATAACGGTATTCCAAACCAAGTTTTTCTCCACGATATCCCATGTGGTGTACATAAAACGTTGCATCCGAACTTTCGTTTATTGCCCAGTATAAAGGCTGGGTATATTCTCCACCTTTGCGATCTGAATAACCAAATTGGGGCATCAGTAAACCCGACTGGCGTTTTAGCTTTGCAGGAAAGACAAGAAATGGAGAATAAAGCACAGGCACTTTTTTTGCCCAAAGCGCTGCATGACTCACAAAACCGTATCCTTCCACTGTTACTTTCAGGTTCCTTCCGGTAATTTTCCATGCCGGGCTATCCCCGTCGCATGATGAGATGCTGACTTTGTCGGCAGTATATGAGTCTTTGCCGACCTTTTGGATTTTATTCCCTTTTATATAAAAATGGTTTTCTTGAAGAAATATGGTTCCATTATATAGAGTTCCCGTTTCATCATCCAGATTCATTTCCATACTACTGCTGATCAGGAAGTCTTCTCCTACCGTCATGTTCACATTACCTTCTGCAAAAACCTTCATGGTTTTTTGATCAAAACGTATAAAATCAGCGTTAAGATTTTTCTCATTTTTGGTTATGATTACATTACCTCTGGCAATGTATTGATTTGTTTTGTCGTCGTAGCTTATTTCGTCGGCAACGATATGCCAGGGTTTATTTGGATCATCCTGAAACCGCCGGAATTGTTCCTCTGCTAAGGCATAGTTGGAGATTACGATCATAATAAAAAGGACAAGCACAGGCCAGGCAAGGGTTTTACAGATCCGAACTAATTTCAAAGTCCTGGATTCTCTTCGGGGGTAAGGCAAGAAGCCAGGGAAAGTCCCGGCATTGTTGGAGCAGGCGGGAACTTTACCGCAATGATCAACATGGCCTTGGGGC
>JAZFVY010000271.1:0-4407 GCA_036447975.1 Desulfobacterales bacterium | reverse complement strand
AAGAATTTCAAGTGTGCAGAGTCAGGATTTGAGGACCTCTGTAAGGCGAAAGATGTTGGGCTTGATAGTTATCTCAAATGTCTTGAATCCAATCCTTCAATCTGCAACTTCGCCTTGTCCTTTGGCTATAAACACTTCTGTCAGTGCCCTCTGCGAGTTTTTCTTGCAAAAAAACTGAGTAAACCTTAACGTTGCATAAACAGCACTACGATTTAAGCGCTGATTCTCGATTTTACCACGATTGATATTCAATATAGATTTTCTTGTATAAAGACAAATCAGATGTTAAAGTAACCCTCAGGATGAAGATATTAATTTAAAAACCGTCAATTTTATTAGAACGAAACATGAACCTTACAGAAATAGAACATATACTGGCAAGTTGCGAGTTTTTCAAAAAGTTGGGGAAAAGTGATTTATCAACCATCGCCAGCCTGTGCAATGTTAAGACATATGAGAGCGGTGAATATGTTTTCCAGCAGGGCGACTACGGTGATCATCTTTATGTCATCGCACAGGGCTACATACACCTGGAAAGATCCTTGGATTTGGGTAAACAAAAAGGAATTGTTGTAATCGAAGCCCTTGGTAAGGGAAGGGTTACTGGTTGCTGGTCCACGCTTCTGGATATGCCCCATATTCTCATGTCTTCAGCCGCCTGTCAAAAACCAACAACAATCCTTGCCTTGAAAGGTGCAGATTTAAGACAGATGATGATTGGTAACACCGAGCTAGGGTTCAAAATAATGGAAAGGCTTTGCTTTTTGCTCAGGGACAGATTACAAGCCACATACGGAGCCTTGGAGAAAATCTAGCGGGCAAACCTATATCAGATTCATGAGCATAATTTTTTGCACTTATTTAGTGCTTGATCGAAAACCTTGGTTTTCAGAGACCTTTGAAAAATGCTCAATTTTGTTCATGTTCAAGGAAGGCGAAAATTTTAACCACAGGAATACATTGAGTATTTTGAGGATTAAAATTTTTGCCTGACACAGAAATTGGGCAAAAGGGAGCGTTTTGTAAAGTTCTCTTTCAGTCAAGCATTGATTAGGTAAACAAACAGATTTTGCAATCTTTAGCGTACTTTAGAAAATCCTCGGCTGTCCAGACAACAACTCCTTCAATGAGCTTGCTCTCATCAATTTCCATCATATCTATGGTCATCTTACATGCGATCAACTCAACCCCTTCAATTTGAGCCATCTCCTGCAATTCTCCTAAAGAAGGAATGTTGGCTTTGTCGATTTTTTTCTTCATCATCCCGGTAGCAATGGTGCTCATACCAGGGATAGCCCCCATAACGCCCGGCGGAAAAAACTTGGCTCTATCGACTCCGCCCTTTAACACCAAGTTCAGCCCCATAAATGAATAGAAAATTTTTGACTCCATATCCTGCCTGGCTGCGTTTATCCCCAAAACCAGAGACGGATAAGCCCCATCAATGGTGTCCTTTACACAAATAAAACCCGCTTTTTCTTTATCCATCGTATTTTCTCCTTTTAAATTATTCATTTTTGGAAACTTTCATAAGTTGAGGTATCTTGAAAAATGTAGAAAATATTTCCTTTTAAACTTTACTATACCCTAATTGGACGAAAGTCGAGGATGCCCCATATTCAAGACCTTAACTTCTTTGCATACTTTGCAGCAGAAAGTCCTGCCACACAACCCTCCCCTACTGCCTTTGCCATTTGCCACGGCGGTCCGCAGATATCTCCGGCTGCGTAAATTCCCGGTACATTTGTCTGCTGCTGTTTATCAGTAACAATGTATTGAAATTTTTCTTCGTCCAGTGCAACCCCTAAAGTGGCAGCCAATTCAACAGCTCCTTTTGCCCCTGTCTCAATGAATACTCCATCAACGTTCAACCTTTGGTCGTCGTCCATTATCAATCCATCAACATTGTCAAGGCCGACTATTTCTTTGACCTTACTACCCAAATGGATATTAACATCCGATTCCCGGATTTGATAATCAAGACGATCGGAAACCTGAAGCCGATTTGAAACAAGATGGACTTCTTCAGCGTAAAAGAGAAGGGTTAGTGAGCCGGAAACCGCCGCCGATTCATCGCCGACTACGGCCACTTTAGCACCCTTGTAAAAGTTCGCGTCACAATCAACACAGTAACTTACCCCTTTTCCGAGAAACTCTTTTTCGCCCGGAACACCCAAGCGGTTGCGTGTTATACCCATAGCCATGATAAGGGCTCGAGTCTTAATGTTCCGCTCATTTTCAGTCAATATGATAAAACGGTCATCCTCCTGTGAAGTCTTGATAACGTCCTCATGGAGAAAATGAGCCCCGGAATCAGATGCTTGCCTGACGCCCTGCTGGAGAAGCTCCTGTCCGGAAATTCCAGTGATACAACAATAATTCTCTACATGGGCCTTATAAAGGCTCGATTTATGCTCCCGCCCCATAACCAGTACCGAGACCTTAGCTCGAGCAGCGTGGATTGCCGCCTGAAGCCCCGCAGGGCCGGTGCCTAAAATAACAACATTGTATTCTTCTTGAATCATCATATCCTCCCGAAGCCAAAAATGTATACGGAAAGAGCTTAATAGACTTTTTTATGAAACCATTAAATTTTCAATGCTCATCTTGCGGTTTCTTTTTGATTTCTTTTTTTCCCGCCACCTGGCAGGCATCTCGAAATCAGGTTGAAATGCCGAGTTTGGGTAGGATATAGAGCTGCATAAGTAAATAAATACCAATAAATGCTAGAAGAATAATTAAATTTTGCATCAAACCTCCTACTCATTTAACAAACGTTAATGTCAGGGAACTTCGCAATGCAATCGAATACGCTTTAATTCTCTGCCATGACAAGGAAATCGGTTTGCAACACTTGCCCCTCAAAATCACCAAAGACGGTGAAAAATACGTGACAAGCACCAAAAAGGACCTTTTAAGCTAACATAATTTTTAATAAAATCCTAAGAGCTTTTTTCCCAGATTTTTCAGATACTTAGCGTGGCCCGACCACAAATCCGACGAATGTTACATCCACATATTATCTGAATCAATAGCAGATTTCGTTTGTAAATCAAGCATTTTTAGGACTTAATTTTGCTAAGTTCAAGGCAGGAATCACAAAAATCGGCCGGTCAGTTAAAACCACAATATATTGAATTTTCTGGCTCAGCCCAGACCTAAAGATGCGGAACAACTCAGGCGTGGTACTCATTACGTATCACAGGCATTATAGGTTTTTTTGGCGCCAGGATAAATTACAGGTATCTTTATCCAATGAGTAGTTCCCGGCAATAAAATAATGAGGATTTCAGTTTTTTAAATAAGGCCGATAATGCATATCAAATTGTTCATAATGGCATAATCCTCCTCAAGCCCATAAGCATTCTTTCCGTAGCTTACGATTCTACTCATGGTTTGTCCTTTGTATAGAGAACTTTAGGGAAGCTCTGGAAAGTATTATCCTACGTGTTTGTTGTCATTATTTTATCAAAAAAGCTTATTTATTTGATTTCCTTGTATATTATAACAACAGATTGGGTGATGACAAGTCGAAGGGAAATTTTCTTGACAAACAGTATTTAATTATTAAATTAAATTCTAAAGTGTCTTTGAGGAGGCAATCCTATGCTGGAAGAAAAAGTCGAAGAAGTATCAGCCCTGTTGAAATCCATTGCACACCCGCTCAGGTTAAAAATCCTCTGTCTACTCCAGGATCGGGAGTTGACGGTTGGTGAAATCAGGGAAGCGGTACAGACCACCAATGCCAATGTTTCGCAGCATCTGACTATTATGCGTAACCAAGGGATCATCGTCGCCCGGAAAGACGCCAATTTTATTTATAACCGGATTGCCGACCAGCGCGTGGATGAACTGATAAATACAATGCAGGATTTATTCTGTTAAGGATATGATAGAGGAGTAAAACATGAAATTGGGAAGCGGTCTGATTCAATTTTCTATTAAGAAACCCAAATTGGTCATCGCAATCATGGTACTGGTCACCCTTGTTCTTGGCGGCCTGATCAGCCTGGTGCGAGTTGATACTGACCCGGAAAACATGCTGTCCGAGCATGAAGCAGTGCGGATCTTTCACAACCAGGTCAAAAAAGAGTTTTCACTGCATGATGTGGTAGTTCTTGGAGTGGTGAACGAAACTCATCCGGATGGTGTTTTTAACCCGACGACCCTCAGAAGGGTCCAGGAACTTACCGAGTTTTCACAAAAAATGATAGACCCGAAGGATCCGGAGAAAAGAGTAGTCAGCAGGGATGTGATAGCCCCTGGCAATGTAGATACCATTGAGCAGGCCGGCCCAGGCCAGGTGCGTTTCAAATGGCTGATGAAAGCAGCGCCTGCGAATCGCGCGGAGGCCATCAAGATCCGTGACAGTGCCATGGCCAACCCCTTGTATAAAGGAACCCTGGT
>JAZFVY010000270.1:0-2171 GCA_036447975.1 Desulfobacterales bacterium | reverse complement strand
CCTGAACGTCCGGATTCAGGGCTTTCATTTTCTCCGCCGCAGAGTCTACCTTTGGTTCATTGATATCTTTGGTGAAATGGATTATCTGCCGCTGAAGGTTGGAGATATCCACCACATCGTTGTCGATAAGGCCGATCGTTCCAATGCCGGCTGCAGCCAGGTAAAAAGCCGCCGGAGAACCAAGTCCTCCCGCCCCGACGATCAATACTCTGGCTTTAAGTAATTTGGATTGTCCCTTGATACCGACTTCTTTCAATAATATATGCCGGCTGTATCTATCAAACTGTTCTTCTGTAAAATCAATCATAGTTTTTCAAGTCCCTGGTTTATATCGTCAATAATGTCTCCAACATCTTCAATACCGGCCGACAGTCTTAACATCGAATCGCTTACTTGCATTTCCCTTTTTTGAGCCTCGGAATATTCGCAAAATATCGTGGTGGCCGGATGCAGAATCAGCGTTTTATTATCGTTGAGATTGGTCGCTCGTCTGATAATATTCAAACTGTCTATTAATTTAAAGCATTCTTGTCTATTATTGAGTTCAAAGGTTAATATGCCGCCGAATTTGTCGTTAAATTGGGCCTTGGCGGTTTCATAATATTTCGAACTTCTCAAACCGGGATAATTTACCGAATTTACCTTCGGGTGTTTTTCCAGAGTCCGGGCAATCTCCAGCGCGTTTACGCAGCTTTTATCGATCCTCAAGCTTAAGGTTTCCAGGCCAAGTGTTTGCATGCACGCATTATGAGGCGCTAAACAGGCTCCCAGATTTCGGTAAACTTCCCGCCTCAATTTTAAAAGCAAGGTAAAATCGCCGAATTTTTCCGCATCCTCCATTAATCTTGGACAATATTCCCAGTCAAAAGTGCCGTAATCAATGATCAGCCCTCCGACGGTGGTTGCGCCTCCGGAGATATATTTGGTGCTCGATATTAACTCGATATTCACGCCGAATTCTTGCGATTTAAAAATATATGGCGTCGTGAGGGTGCCGTCCAGAATTACGGGTATATTGTATTTTCCTGCGATGCCGGCAATTTTGGCGACATCTGCGACTTCCAGTTGCGGATTGGTAATCACTTCAAAAAATATAGCGCAGGTATTTTCATCAATCGATTTGTCCAGCGCCTGTGCATCGGTCATATCAATATATCTGGCTTCGAGGCCCCATGGTTTCAAGGTCTTTTCAAATAATGAAAATGTATTGCCGAACAAAAAGCGGCTCGTAACAATATTCGATCCTGCTTTCCCTAACGTCAGCAGCACATTGGCGATGGCCGCCATTCCGGAAGAAACGGCGATCACACCAAAGGCATCGAACAGCAGCCGTATTCTTTGTTCAAAATCTTCAACCGAAGGATTTGAAATCCGCGAATAGGAATGGCTCGGTTTTTTTCCCTCGAATGACAGTTGGATGTCCTTGGCACTTTCATGTTCAAAAGCAACACTGTCATAAAGCGGCATTCTCAAAGACCCGTGCATATCTTTAGTATGCATATCACCATGTATGGCTTTGGTAGCAAAACCCTTCATCGCAATCCTCCTCCCGCCATCATAAATACAAAATCGACTTCATCATTTTCTTTAACAACCGTGGTGCTGAAATCCTTGCGTTTAACAAAACTGCCGTTGATCTGAACCGAAACCGTTTCAGGCCTTGCAACATTTCTTACTTCGAGAAGTTCTATAATCGTAATGGTTTCTTTTGCGGTTAAGTAATCTTCCCCATTGATTGTGATTTTCATAACGGATCCTTCCGGTTAAGATAATTTTGATTTTGATATAATATAATGAAAACTTTTTCTTTACCGCCCTTGCCACAAACAGAATGATACCACAATGTGGCACTCTAAAGTTAACATATTTGACTTGAAAATAAAAGTCAAACAAAGATTTGAAAAAAAATGAAAAAAGAATAATTCAATTTGTTAAGAAGCTGCTTGACCAGAATACCACATAGTTGTAATTATTTTAAAGGATTTTTATTGCAAGTTAATATTTTCATGCAGATGATAAGTTCGCATGATAGACTTGCATGTCATATTCGGAGTGTTTTTGCTAAAACGTGTTGATTTTATAAATTTGAACTTATCTTCACAAAATGGGTTTTGGAATAAAAATCCTTTATGAATTTTGAAAATGTGCACAACCAAAATTAAAGCCATTGG
>JAZFVY010000269.1:0-2025 GCA_036447975.1 Desulfobacterales bacterium | reverse complement strand
ATACTATTTTTTATCCGTAATCCATTTAATTTCCCAACGATAATTACTTGATATCTCATATGGAAATATTCGTGCAAGAAATTCCTTGCATTGATTAAACAATAGCAAAACGGTATGGCCAATTACTTCCTTCTTCCCAAGGCCTGACCTTCAATCTTTTTCGGTCTATAAATTTTAAGAATCTCATTATCGCTGGTGTTCTGGAATCGTGGATAGAGTATTTGACCTTATCCAGATTGCCGTCTTTGACAGCCTTGGCAGCTATGAACAACAGCTTTAACCGGGCAATGCGAATCGTATTTGTCATGATACCCTGCATCGATCCAGTCTTGTCGATACTCTGGTGAGCCATTATTTTCATATAACGCCAGATGTTGTAAGCCAGCATGACAATTTGGAAAAAAGCGTAATTGTTTTTGAATTTGCCCGAAGGGATGGCGTCCAGACCTTCGCGCTTGGCTTCCCCGACCAGGTTCTCAACATCGGCCCGTTTGTCGTATCTGGTAATCACTTTGTGGGCTTTGCAGGTCAAGCTGGTACAAAAAATACGGTAGGTGTAACGGTCATCTTCAAAAAGTTCGCATTGAACCGGTCGCCCCGGTTTCTTTTCCTCTTTAGGGATTCGCATGGCAACAAACCGGCAGGCAGTGCCCCAACCGATAGGTTTGTATGTACAACTGTTGAACTGGATATTTTTCCGTTTCCATGGCCGATACCATCCATTGGTATCAAAGGGAGGATTACATCCTCTATTGGCAATGATAAATTGAAATCCGGCTGCAATGGCGGCCTGAACGCTTAACCAGCTTAAAAACTCACCATCTGCCCGCAATAAAACATGCTTCACGCAACCCGGCAGTTGGGCTTTAATCGTTGCAATAAAAGCTGCGCTCTCTTTGCCGTTAATAGTTACGCCCTTGCGTAGTTTGCCTGCCAGATATTCTCTGGTTTCATCGATAAAACAGAGCACTGGACGATAACCCTTTTTGCCACGGTTTTTCTTATTATGTCCTTTGCGACCGCCCTGCTGATTGCCATAAATCGTTTCAACTGTGGTATCGATACTGATATTGATTCTATCATGGCACAAACCGCAAATCTGCCAGAACCTTTCGCGTAGAATGCTCATGATTTTCAGAAAGGAGTTGGCCTGGTTCAATCCCAGGCTGTCAACATAGCGCCAGAAGGTGGTAGCCACCGGAAGTCGCGTTAGCCTAAAAAAACCACAAATTATGGCGTCAAGCCGTACGTAAGTAAAATGCCAAATTCGATTAAAGCCTATAAATAGTAGCATCAAAATACCCACAACCATCAAATAATGACCCATCTTTGGTTTGCGCGAAGGCGCCTGATAAGTAGAATCGAATATTTCTTTAAACTTGAGTAAATCCAAAAACTTTATCACGGCTAATAGCCCGCCAAATGGACTAAGCTGCTCAGTGCAAGTGTCATATACTGTTGAGGCATTGATTCTTCTGGCCTCAGCGGCGTTTGTGTTAAATCCTTTACTGGAGCGCTTTTTCTTGCTATGCTTTTTTTGTTGTTTTACCATCTGGGTACCTCCTGTTTTATGGTTTGTTTTTGTTGACACCCATTATAACAGGAAACCCAGATGGTTTTCTACTTTTTTGCTAACTCATGTGCAAAATTCAGGTATCAAAACAATAAATTGTGACCAGTATATTACATATCTGCAATAATCCATGCCTCCGTAATACTTGACAGGCATGGAAATTATAAATGAGGCACACCCGATGCAAAGTGTAAGAGTTGTTGGTGCGTGGAATCTCATATCAGCTAAGGCCCAAAATCCCAATGATGATGTCATTTATCTGTACGGTGAAAATCCGTTTGGAATGCTGATGTATGATACCAAAGGCTACATGTCTGTGCTTCTTATGCGAACTGGCCGAGCAAAATTTGTTTCAGGAGATCCGTTGGGCGGTAGTTCAGAAGAAATAAAGGAAGCATTTGAAGGATTTGATGCCTACTGTGGTACATACGAGGTAAATGCAAAAGAAGGAA
>JAZFVY010000268.1:0-2418 GCA_036447975.1 Desulfobacterales bacterium | reverse complement strand
CAAATTTCGGGTCAACCGGAAAATAACGTTCTTCAACTGGATACATGCGGCCGGAAACCTCTATCACGGGGGCGTTGCCAAAGGCCTTTGAAAATTTTTCCGTGTCAATTGTAGCTGAAGTGATAACTATTTTAAGGTCTTTTCTTTGCTTTAATAGTGTCTTTAAGAGTCCCAGTATAAAATCTATATTCAGGTTTCTCTCATGGGCTTCATCAACGATGATTGTATCATATTCATTCAGATGCGGGTCGTTCTGGGTTTCGGCCAGCAGAATACCGTCTGTCATGATCTTGATATATGCATTCCGACTGGTCTTATCCTGAAACCGTATTTTGTAGCCCACGGATCTCCCCAGCTCCTCTCCTAATTCTTGGGCTATACGTCGGGAGACCGTTGTCGCAGCGATTCTTCTCGGCTGGGTACACCCGATTTTGCCGTCGATTCCACGCCCGGCGGCCAGACAGAATTTCGGTATCTGAGTGGTTTTTCCGGAGCCGGTTTCACCGGAAATGATGACAACCTTATTTTTTAAGATGGAATCTATTATTTCCACCTTTTTGGCTGTGATGGGCAGGGTTTCGTTATATGTCGGTTCCGGCCTGTTTTTCTTTCGCCATGATTTCTTTTTGATGGAAGTTTGGATCTTTTTTTCAAGGCGAATAAGCTTTTTGATTATTTTTTCATTAGATGCTGTTTTGGACCGGGACTGTTTAATACGCATGATTTCAAGGCTGACGGCATGTCTGTCCGCACACATGGCCCTTGGCAAGAGTGACTCAATTTTTTTAACCCTGTTTATCATTGTTAATTTATTTAAACCTAAAACCTGGTGGTTTGGGTCAAGTCAGACGTATAGACCTTATAGAAATATTCGTGAAAAACAACTTTCATAGTACCCTCATTTCAAAAGATACTTTTATTTTCACTAACCCAAACGAAAATTTCGCGTTATGGTTCGGTCGGCCTGGTGGACTTGATTGCCGGACGGTGGTTGACCAGAAACATACCAAGGCTGACCAGGATCAGGGCAGCAACCAGGACGGGGCTGATAAACTCGTTCATAATAAGGATTCCGCTCAGGAATACACCCAGGATCGGGGTGAAAAAGGAAAATGCGTGCAGAAGGCTGACAGGATAGCGGCGAATGAGTTCGAACCAGGCTATATAGCTTAGAAATGCAATAATAATGCACTGGTAAAAAACCGAGAATCCAGTAACCAGAGAAAAGCCGGAGACAATTGGGTCTTCAAGGGCAAAACTCATGACAAACAGTAGTGGTGCCGAAAAAAATAGCTGGTAATAAAGGATTTGCATGGGTGAAGTCCGGTGGGCCAGATGCTTTTTTATATAGACGGTTGTGGTAGCCCACAGCGCGGCGGCGGCGATTATCATAAGGTCACCCGGCAGTGTTGAAAAAGAGAACGATCCCAAGTCTACGCCAAACAATACCAATACTCCGCTGAAGGCAAGTAAAAGTCCTGCTACCTTCCAAATGTTTAATCGATCTCCTTCCAGAAAAAAATGAGCCTCCAGTGCTACAAAGAACGGGGCGGTGTACAGAAATACGTAAGCTCTGGAGGTCAGGGTGTATTCAAGACCCACATAGATAAGACCGAACTCGGCGCCGAAAAACAGCCCGATTACAATTCCGTGTATTACAATGATTTTTGAGGGGAAAATTGTGATTCCCTTGACTTTCATCCAGATAAAAAGGCAGAAGCCGGCCACCAGCGACCTAAGACCGGCCATGAAAAGTGGGGCCAGCTCCCGGCTTCCGATCTTGATAATGGCCATGCCGGCACCCCAGATCAGGGCAAGAACCAGGAGGACGGCTATCGGTTTCCAGCGGAGTTGAGCGTTATATATCATTGTAAGTTTTTTCCATTCTGTTTGATGTTTTTCATGAGAAATTCGGGTTAGACAAGTTCCATCTTTATTTAAAAATGATAGAATGCTGTTTGCATCAAATCCGGCCCTGTTTCATATCTTAATTTAAAGAAAACTTCAATTGTGTACAAGATAATTTAATAAAATAAGGTGTCGGGGAGTTACCGTCTTTAAGGCGATCCATGGGTAATCAGATTCCAAATCGTGTGAACTCACCCACACCACACGCTTTTGCATCTTATCACCCATTACGCTTCATTAAGAACAACTTGCGCTAATACTCCCCAACCCCTGAAATGAATAGTTGGTAACCGATTTGCATCTTGATGGTTACGTATTTGTACGATATGTGTAAAAATATTGGCTCAATTAGGAGGTAAAATATGCTAACCAGATCACCGGTATTTGAGGAAACTTACAAGAAATACCTTGAACAGGTTTCTGGAATAGAGTTTAAATCTTTGGAAGAAAAGCTCGGGGTAAAGGCCTAAAAAGATCGTGTTATGATCCCTTTTTTCGGCAAATCATACA
>JAZFVY010000267.1:0-2986 GCA_036447975.1 Desulfobacterales bacterium | reverse complement strand
AACTGACAATTGAGCCATGGTCATTGTGTAATCCACGCGCACTAAAAGTGGCTGCCCAGCTGGGACAGCTTGTTCAGGGAAGGCGTAATAGGTAAATCCATCCTCACCTCTTAAGACATTTATGGTCTCAGGCTCAGTGGCAAGGGAACTTGCAGATGTTGGTTGCTGTACCCGTAATTGGAATCTATTGACGGATAAGTCAGCTAACCAGGCAAAGTTAAAGGTGCGCTGGTTGTTATTGACCGCATAGGGGAGATAGTACTCAAACCTAAAACGTAAATCGGGAGTTATGAACGTGAACTCACCGGGAGCAGTGCTGGAAGTGAGATCATCTTTCATTATGCCATCACTGCTATCTATGCGGGCAATCGCATTTAGCCGGGCTGATTTTGGAAATGGAAGTGTTACAGTTGCAGGAAACCTTGTATTATCAGGTAGAGTACCGGTTAACAATACAAGGACTGAGGCTCGATCATAATCAGGCCAGAGTTCAATGACAAGCGAATCAATAACCGTTACCTTGTCTTGTGTATGGCCTGTAGCCGGGAGTATCAGCGCAAGAAGAATTAGCAAAAAAAAGTATTTACGTTTCATTGTTTAAATCCTAATCTGACAACATTTAGCAAGCACCCTGAATAAAAAGACATGTCTTTAAATCGAGAGTCAATTTTCTTTAAATGAAATACAGATGATACAAAGATATGCATTACCGTAGCGGACGCCAGAACCTTTTATCAACAGCTACTCTCACACGGGCGATGTCGTTGTCTTTTTTATAAAGCGAGTGGGCGTATAACGCCTGGTCCGTACAGATGGAACATTCAACAGCGTGCCTGTCGACAAAGCAAGTCAACAGGCTCTTATGCCCGAAGCTTTTTTTGCAGTTGCAGTAACAGTATATGCTGTCGAGCAGTTCTCGATTTTCTTGGGCTATTTTATAAGCCCTGGCAACCTCTCCGATAAACAGTACAGGGGAGAGTGTCGGTCGGGTTTCACGGCCCCTTAGCACATCGATATTCGCTGAAGTTATATTTTTGATATCTGTTGGGTAGACTCGAGAAGATTTGTCATAGAAGTAACCGCCTATGATAATCACTATGAAAGTTACAATAACTATTGGTAAGATTTTTGTTGAACGTGACGACTTCGCCTGCCTTTTCCTGGAACCTTTTTTTGACTTTGATTTTTTATTCATTTGTTTTTTAGATGAAGTTTTTTTCGGTTTCTTGCCCATTGTTATTCTCCGTTAATTCTTTAATGGATATGCCTTGGTGCCATTGGCAAATTGAGAAGATAAACATTTACGACTATCAGAACAAAAGAGACAAATATCATCGGCATCAAAGCCTTAAAGGCCGTATGTAGATCGCTATAATTATTTATTGTCAGCCGGTACCCGGCGTATAGCGAAAATATATAGAATATTAGAAAAAGTGCCATCTGAATCCAGTATAAAACTGAAGCATCGATTAGCGGTTTTACAGCCAGGCTCCAATCCGGGGCTCCCGCAAAAAATGGTGTATATTTATTGATTACCCTCTGAGTGGCCGGGATTATTCCGCCGGACTCATTCAATAGATGGCCGGTGTTATGGGCCAGGTGCATGGAAAGCCCTATGGGTATGAACATATAACCGAAAGTAATGAATGTCTGCTTAATACCCTTATGGTTTTTGATGCCGACAATTTTATTGGATAAGGCCGCAGCCAGTAGAATGATTCCGGGGATGAGAAGCAGCGAAACAGAAAAATAAAGCACAGATTTTGTGACAACCTCTACGGTATACTGGTACGTTATCCCCAATTGCTGAGCAGGGAATAATTTCATCGCAGACTCCATCCAGCCCTTCCAGGGTGCCAGCATATCCCCGGTTACAAAGATACTTACCCCCACAAGTGCAACCGCCAATGCCGCTTCGTCTAGAGACCTTTTCCCGGTTGTCCACGCATCTTTAAAAAAAAGCCTGACTCTTAACGTTATATTATTCTTGGGGCAGGTCTTGATACATTCGCCGCAGAAGTTACATAAGTTATTGCTGTCCATCGCAGGTATCATTTCAAACATTGGACATCCATAACCATTTTTGTTGCCAGAATAGCAATCCTTGCTTTTATGGGTTCTGCATATTTCACAGTCTTTTGATCTCAGTTCCACGGCGGAAAACATGGAGTATATACCGATCAGGCTCCCGATGGGACAGAGATACCTGCAAAAGGTCCTTCTTTGAAAAAAAATACCGACTGCCACCGCAACTGCGGTGATGGCGATCAAAAGTGATCCGGTAACGACGGGGTTGCGCACCACGCCGATCTGAATATCGAGCCAGGTCAGCCCGATAAACATAAAATTTGCCAGCCACATATTCCTCAGCTTTGGCGGGAAAAGACGGTGGGGTTCAAAAATTCTGGAAGTCCATTCTGATAACGCCCCTACAGGACACATAAAACACCACATCCTCCCAACCAGTGCAAAGGTAAAAATAATGCCGGCCCACCATATGATCCAGATAAGCATGGTGGACATGTTTTTTCCGGAATCCTGAATATCAACAAATGCCAAAATCAAAAGGACTACAGTTAAGCCTAATAGGGGTACTTGAAAGAAGGGCTGAAAGTATTTCGACTGCAAAAGCCTTTTTATCCAGGGAATATCCAGAAAGTTAAGTCCCTCTGAACCGACAGGTGCAATTTTTCTTCTGACGTTAATCAGGTAAATACCAACAATTGTAATGGACAGGATTACAAGCAGAACCAGCGCATTCCTGGTATTCGAATTGCCGGGAGCATTCACAGTGACGGTAAAGCCGACAGTTACCGGTGGGTCAAGCTTTTTGCCTTCCAACGCATTAATTGCCGCCTGGATAAAATAGCTGTCAGGATCTTTAAAGGTGGTCTTGAGCTGGTAGTTTCCGAACTCGTCGACTTCCTGGGCCGCTAGATATGCTGCATTTTTCTTTAGGTCTAACGCTTCAATTTCTTTTCTCTGG
>JAZFVY010000266.1:0-2622 GCA_036447975.1 Desulfobacterales bacterium | reverse complement strand
GTAGGATTACTGGTGCTGACCTTACCGTGTTCAAAAAGGAGCTTGGTAGAATGGATTGTCCAACCACACCCACTAATCCTTCTGATCCTCCATGCTCGGATAATTATGCACTAGCCTGAATTTTCACCTTACTAATTAAACTAAGTAAATGGCTTTGTCAAGCCACCGCAAGCCGCGGAATTGTGGCTGTGGCAAGATAAGATTATCGCAGAGTGATGCTCACGGTTTTATTATGGAGCCACGGGAGTTTGAAGGGGCTATTCACGAATCCTGAATGGATCAGGATAGGATTATTGGCTCTTTTGCCCAGACGCACCTCGATTTCTTTTGGTGAGATAAAGATCTTTGCCGGGGTATCAATAAATTTTCTAAAGATAACCCCCGCTCCGCAGTGTTCATAGCCCCTGAGATGTTGTGCGAACATGTGATAGGTGGCTTGTCCAATAAGCGTTAGCAGAACATCAAGGTCAATTCTGATGGCCACTGAAGAAGACAAGGCCGTTGTGTGAAAGAAATCCACTGCGTTGGCGATTGCATTTTCGATCAACATTCGTAGTGCATAACGTGTAATCAGGTTCGAACAGGAAGTTTTCTTATCATTTGTAATGATGATCGTTGGAAGATCATGCCCCAGATCCTTTACAAATATTTGCCTGAGACTTCCAACGTATCCTTTAATACTGGTCTGCTGATCAATCACTTTCGGCGTTTTGTATTTTCTTTTAACATTGTTCAGCTCGATTTTTCTCCACGCAGAAAGCGGTTCGCTGGAAACTTCTTTTAGAACATTCGGGGTTCTTCGCCTTAAAGTAACAAAAGTTATATTCATTTTATTGAGTTTCGACAGGTTCGTGTAGGTAGTCAGCTTTGAGTCAAAAACCAGATGGGGCGGTTTTTTGCCGAATTGTTTTTTCCAGAATTCTATGAATCGAAAAATTTCATCGGACTCTTCTCCTTTTCGCAAGTCAGCATTGCTATAGCAGAATATTTTTGATTCGGCGTCTTGTGCAAAAAACACCAGAATTGCCTTTTGACGTCGAGATCGCATGGAAACATAGTGTTTTTCGACAACATCTTCTTCGCCAAAATAGGGAAGTGATTGAAAATCCAGATTGAAAGATTCTCCGCTGATGGCAGCGGTTTTTCTTAACCTGCTCACCCACTCGTGCATGAATTGCAGATTATCCCGATGTGTGATTCTTTCCGAATATTCTGATATATATGCTGTTTTCGGCAAAACGGGCAACCCAACGGCCAAAGCTGCACCCTCGTCAAAAACCAAATCCATTATGTGGCTCTTTCTTGCTCTTCCTATGAGCTTGAGCACAAGCGAGGAAAGAAATGCATTTTCAACCGGTATCATTTTTGAGCCATACCAATTCAGCATTTTGGGGATTTGATGTATTTTCATATCTGATAAAATCTTCATGAGCAAAAACACCCCGCCGAACCGGGTGTCAATTACACGCGCATCGAAAGACAGTCGTCGAACATCGGCATATTCTGCCTTTTCCGGCCTTGACCGCACTGGACGCTCTTCGTCTTTACGTCTGGGCAACTTAGAGAATCCTTCTTCTTGGAGGATCTTCCAGATAGAGGCTGAACTAAGTTCGCTACCTTCCTGCTTTAGTGCCAGCTGGATATCCACTATTGAGTAGTTTTTTTTCCGAAGAACAGCAACCTGCGCTCGTGAACGATCTCGCTTTGGACCGTATTTTGGACCCCGTTTCGTCTCGACAAAAAATTTCTTTTCTGAATCTCTTCTGAATTGATTACACAGCACATGAAAAGCACCGGGACTATAGCCAAACCGAGCAGCCACATCCTTTGCCGGACAATGCTCAACGAAATATGCTCTGAGAGCCTCGTATTGTCGCTGTTTTGGATGGTCCGGCTCCAAAAAGAAGCCGGCTTCGTTAGTTATAGATTTCCTAAAACCAGCAGGTCTGTGTGCATCTGACATGTAATCTATTTTAGCCATATATCCACCTCATTTCTTGAATATTTAACATTATATAGCATCTTATTATTATATTGTCAAGCACATTATGATTATATTATTATACTTATTTACTAATTAGTGAAGAAGTGAGAGCTATCTGCCATTATTGCATTTCGGCTGTAATTCAAGTAAAATTGGGAATTGCTTGAGGTGGTCTGACCCGAAATCACGAGACTTCGAGCCAAAGTACTTAGGAAATTATATCAGGTGAAAATCCGGGCTAGTGCCTAAGACGGGGCAGACTACATCATATTACGAAGGAGATGATGGGGGTTTGGAAAAGGGAGTCGAGTGGCCAAACCCAAGGTTTACAGATAATGAAAATGGAACAGTAACAGACAATTTAACGGGATTAATATGGCTTAAAAATGCCAATTGTTTTGGTGTACGAAATTGGTGGGAAGCATTAACGGATTGTAATGGATTGTCAGCGGGAGAAAACCTTTGTAACAGTGGCGCTGTTTCACTCAATGATGGTTCCAGTGGGGGGGACTGGAGACTTCCTAATAGATTTGAACTAGAAAGTCTGCTTAATATGGAATATTACCAACCGGCATTGTCTAATAGTGTGGGAACGGCCCAGTGGACACATGGCGACCCTTTTGACGATGTGCAGTCCG
>JAZFVY010000265.1:0-3082 GCA_036447975.1 Desulfobacterales bacterium | reverse complement strand
TAAGGTTTTAGATGATCTGTTGCTTAGTCCATTTATCATGCAGATTGACAAGATTGGACTAATCTGTCAAATGAAATTAATAAAAAAATCTGATCAATGCACTTGCGGCTTTTATGGAACATCAAATAAACAGGAAATGTCAACATGGAAAAATTATTGGTTAAAGGTTTTAGGGCGGCCGGGATTGCTGCGGGTCTAAAGAAAAAAGGGAAAAAGGATCTTGGACTTCTTTTTTCACAGGTTCCGGCAAATGTTGCGGGTATCTTTACCAGAAACAGGGTCAAGGCATCACCGGTACTTCTGGATATGGAGCGGATAAAGTCAGGCGTAAGTCAGGCGGTGATTGTAAACAGCGGCAACGCCAACTGCTGCACAGGCGATCAGGGGATGCAAGATGCCATAACAATGGCAAGGTTAGCCGCTTCCGAACTCGGAATTTCCGAAGATTTGGTGCTTGTGGCTTCAACAGGTGTTATCGGTGAGCCCTTGCCCATAAATAAAATTGAAATAGCTGTTCCCGACCTTGTCGGATCACTAAAACTCGAAGGAATTTCTGATCTTGCAAGGGCGATAATGACGACAGACACAGTGCCTAAAAAAGTCTCCAGAGAGGGACAACTGGAAGGTAAAACTTTTACCGTCACCGGTGTTGCCAAAGGCGCAGGAATGACCCGTCCGGATATGGCTACCATGCTTTGCTTTGTTTGCACCGATGTTGAAGCAGAATCGGAAGTTTTAAAAGAGACTTTAGCTAAGGCTGCAGACCGGTCATTTAACAGAATCACCATTGATGGAGACACCAGCACCAACGACACGGTACTGGTCTTGGCAAACGGGCTATCCGGCGCGGCTATTAAAAATCCTGCCCATAAAAAAATATTCCAAAAAGTTTTAGATGAAATCTTTTTGGATTTGGCCAAACGATTGGTAAGAGACGGCGAAGGTGTTACCAAGCTGGTTGAAGTAATTGTTCGGGGGGCAGCGTTGGATACGGATGCCCGGAAAATCGCAGATGCGATTGCCCATTCTCCGTTGGTAAAGACCGCATTTTTCGGCGAAGATGCCAACTGGGGAAGGATTCTTGCTGCGGCGGGCAGGGCCGATGCAGCCGTGGATCCGGATAAGATCGATATTTATTTTGATGATGTTCAAATGGTGAAAGCCGGAATGGGTTGTGGGAAAACAATTGAGGCTGAAGCCACAAAGGTTCTTAAAAAACCCGAATTTACCCTTGCTGTCGATTTGAACATGGGCCATGAATCTTATTCGATGTATACATGTGATTTTTCCGTGGACTATGTTAAGATTAATGCAGATTACAGATCCTAGGTTCGTTGTTGATTTAGCCCTTGAAAATTAGGTCATCTGGGCCCGGATTCTTTACTTCGTGTTTCTTACTTTCGAGGTTTCGTGATTAAAATAGAATCATGTCTTTAATACGTTTACAGAAATTTCTATCTGAGGCGGGCATATGTTCCAGAAGAAAGGGAGAAGAATATATTAAAGCCGGATTTGTCAGAGTAAACAACAATGTTGTTATTGAGCTTGGTGAAAAAGTAGATCCGCAGAAAGATCGTGTAGAATTTAAGGGAAAGGTTGTAGATGTTAAAAGCGACCCGGTATATATAGCGCTGAACAAACCAAAAGGATATGTCACAAGCAGTCTGCAGTCCGGCGATAAGATTGTTCTAGATCTTATCGATATTAAGGAACGTATCTATCCCATAGGAAGGCTTGACAAGGATACAAGCGGACTCCTGATCCTGACAAATGACGGCAGTCTCCATCACCAGCTTTCACACCCTTCCTTTGACCATGAAAAGGAATATGATGTTACCGTAGTACGACCGATACCTGAAGGCGCCCTTCGGAGCATCGCTAAGGATATGCCGATGATGGGTACCAAGACCAGGCCGGCGGAGATCGAAAGAATTACTTCAAGACGTTTTCTAATCGTACTCAGAGAGGGCAAAAACAGACAGATACGGCGCATGGTTCGCAAAGTGGGGAATCACGTGACAAGGCTAAAGCGGGTAAGGGTTTCAAATATAAAACTTGGAAGATTGGCTGGAGGAACTTGGCGTTATTTGACAGAAAAAGAAAAAAAAGAGCTTTTTAATATTCTTAAAAAGACATGACCTTAAGCTATTCGTATCTGTATTAGCATTCCAAAGTCGTTATTGTCTTGGATTCCAGGTAAAATTAGGGTGCGAAACTTGAGTTAGGATAATATAAAAAAGGCTGCACGACTTATATTACTATTCTATGACAAAGTGTACCCGCCTGTTCTTTGACCTGTCTTCTTTATTCTCGACGGAAGCTACGGGACGTTCTCTTCCATAGCCTACCGGTATCAACCTTGATGAAGAGATGCCAAGCTTAATTAAAAATGTTTTTACTTTCCCTGCACGTTTTTCACCCAGCGCAAGGTTGAACTCGGCAGAACCAGGCTCATCACTGTGCCCCTGAATAATTACTGAGATGTCAGGATTGTCTTTAAGCCATCGGGCTTTTTTCTTTAATATTTCCTTTGCCTCTGGGGAAAGAGAAGAAATGCCTTTTTTAAAGTATATATCTTCATCCATAAGCATTTTTCTGGCAGCGATCATCTCACGCTCTGCTTCTTCCGCAGCCGCCGTGAGCCTCTCCTCATCAATAGACAACTGCCTTTCGAGTTCTTCCAGTCTTGCTTCTTCGGCCTGTTTTGCAGCTTCATCAAAAGAAAGATCGGGCTCTGCCTTCTTTTTTGCGCATGATGAAGTGAAAACAAAGCATGTGATTATTAACAAGAGTATCAGACTAATCCGGAACATATTTTGCATTTTTATCTCCTTCATTCAAGTTATAGGCCTCGAGCTGGCAGAATGAGCGATTGTGTCCCAATCTATGATTATCGGTATCTTTTCCGTTTTTTTCAACCTGAAGATCATCCGAATATAGCCTGATCTTATAAAATGGCACTAGAACCTATCTCAAAAACAATCTAAGTCCCCATGGCGGTGTTGCGAAACGGTTCAAAATGCTCACATACTACGTGTATGCTCCGCTTTTTCACCGTTTCGCGCCTTGCCCTGAACACTAA
>JAZFVY010000264.1:0-3756 GCA_036447975.1 Desulfobacterales bacterium | reverse complement strand
CTTTCAAAAGTGCTCGAATTTGGTATCGTTTACCTCGAGTTAGCTGCGTGTATGTCCTCATAAGTGCTCCTTTTGCTTGGCGGTTCAAGGATCACTTAACATACCGCAGTTAACTCAATCCTTCATCACCAAATATGTTGCACTTATGATTTGAATTCACACCTAATAAAAAAGGGCTTAACAGTCCCCTGCCCTGCCAAACCCTTTGTTTTTGGTGCCCGGGACGAGACTTGAACTCGTACAGGGACTGAGCCCCGAGGGATTTTAAGTCCCTTGCGTCTACCAGTTCCGCCACCCAGGCAAAGGTGGTAATTGACTTATAAAGGTTTCTACATATTATAAAATAGCCCAAATCGTGGAGTATTTCAAGAAAAATGATTTGAAACAGCCTCTTATTTTTCTTCAAGATCATCCACAAGTTTTTGATAATCCGGATTATCCGGATCTATGCTGAGCGCCTTTTTGAAGTCAGCCAAAGCACGCTTAAGTTTACCCTTGCTCTGCCAGGCTTCCCCGCGTCCGATCAAGGTGTCAGAATCATTCGGGTGCTTTTCTGAGGCTTTGGTAAAATCAACAATTGCCTGATCAAAATCCTTTTTGTTTGCCCAAGCAAGCGCTCTGTAATACAAAGCATCAGGATGGTCGGGGTTCATTTTCAGAACTTTTGTAAAAATTTTGATAGCTTCATCGTACAAATCGGCATTAAAATAGTAGAGACCTTTATCAAACAAATCCTCGACCTTACTATCCATTTATATACCCTAAATTACAATTTATAATAATAGGTTGCCGTTAATTATCTGGAGAAGAAGGATCTTTTACTTTATTATTCTTCTTGTTAATCAGGGCCACGGCAAGGGCATCACCCATGACATGAAGCGCGGTGGTTCTTGCGTTTGGGGCAAGGTCCAAGGGGCTTGCTTCCCTTTCTACAGCAACATCGATGACGATGTTGCTTTGTTTTGCCAGAGTGGAAATTTTATTACCGGTAAAGGTGATAATTGTGCATCCGATCCTGCGGATACTCGGCAAGAGAATTTTAAGTTCATCGGTCTCGCCGCTGTTGGAAAGGGCAAGGAATATATCTTCCGGGCCGATCATACCGATATCCCCATGCATGGCTTCAGTGGGATGTAAATATTGAGACCTTGTTCCCGTAATGTTCAAAGTGGCGACGATTTTTTGGCCCACTATTCCGGATTTGCCGATTCCACTGATAACTAAACGGCCTCTTGAATTGCAAATGAAATCAACCATCTCATCAAAGCTGTCATCAATGGGATCTGCCAGTTTCAGAATCCCTTCTGCCTCTTTGTTGAGAAACTCTACAGCTTTCTTTTTTGAAGAAGAAGCTTGTTCTTGTTCGATTATCTTTTCTGTTTGTGTAGCCTGCACTGGCCCAGGCTCTTTCTCTGATGCTTTTATTTCATCCTTGATTTTTGCTCCCTCCATAATCAGGGACGTTAGATTCTCATTTATTCGCTGCTTAACATCTTCCTTCGGAAGGCTTTTAAACCTGAATTCCACATAATCCCAGCTGATCATTTCAATCGCTGCATCTTCTCCTTCCAAGTCGTCGCAAAGCGCATCATACGGAATACCTTCTCTAAAATAAAAAAGCCCCTTTCCCTTATCCATAGAGCTAATCTCAAAGAAGCATGTTTTCTTCTCCATATTAATAATCTGCAAAAAACTACTTACCGATATCCCTGTCAGATAATCACCTTCAAAAGAAAGATCCAGTCCCTTTATGATTGCTCCGGCCAGTTCGTTGGAATCAAACGGTTTTTCTATGTAACTAAGGATCTCTCCCCGATCTGCCCTTTTCTTGATTGCCGGGCTTCCATAGCCCGTCATTATGATACATGGAGTTGCGGGATAACTTCTGGTCATGTGGGCTAGCAGTTCCAGGCCGTCCAATTTCGGCATAACAAGATCCGTAACCAACACGGAGATATATTCTCTTTTTAACACTTCAATGGCCTCTTCACCATCCGGGGCAGTTAACACCTGAAATTGACTCTTATACTTTTGCAGGCCTTGTTTGATGATGTCTAGAAATAATTCATCGTCATCAACAATGAGCACCTTATCCATTATTTCTGTCAGAGAATAACTCTCGCCGGAACGATACAGTCCCGCTATGATTGCTTCAGCCAGTTCTTTTAAATCAAACGGTTTTATTATGAAACGGTTGATATTATTCGAGAACCTTCCTTTTATTTCCGGGGTTGCCTGGTCCGTCATGATGATGCAGGGAATATCAGGGTGCTTGTCATCCAAATAATACAAAAGAGCCGGTCCATCTCCCTTGGACATTTGAAAGTCTGTTACCAACAATGAAATATGTCCTTGTTCCAAAGCACTAATGGCCTCTTCACGGTTGCCGGCAAGAACGATCTCAATTTTATTAATGAACTTATGCAAGCGAGACCGGAGAAACCATTGAAGCTTCAAATCGTCGAGTGCAATTAAAACTTTATCCATTTTTGTCCAAAATCTCCCTTATTTTTTCTGAAATATCCATCATATTGAACGGTTTCTGAATAAATCCATTGCAACCCCGTTCCAGTATCGCTGACGCCTGTTCATTGAGACTATATCCACTTGCAAGAAGAACCTTTATATCAGGATCGATCTCTTTAAGTTTTACATAGACTTCTCCACCATTCATGTCCGGCATAATCATATCAAGGATAACCATATCAATTTTATCCTGGTTTTTCTTGTATGCTTGTATGGCTTCTTTTCCACCCTTTGCCGTTAATACATTATATCCTAAAAGTTTCAAAATACCCTGAGCTACATCAACAATCATATCCTCATCATCTACTAAAAGAATTGTCTCAGAACCCTTCAATACGGTTTTAGATAACACCTTTTCTTGTTCTAAGACCTGATCTTTTGAAGTTGGGAGATAGATATTAAACGTGGTCCCTACACCTTTTTCACTGTATACATTTATGTAACCACCATGATTTTTGATAATTCCATAAACAGAGGCAAGTCCTAAACCTGTGCCTCTGCCCATCTCATTGGTGGTAAAGAACGGCTCAAAAATTTTTTGCTGGGATTCCTCATCCATACCAACACCAGTGTCTGTTACGGAAATCATAATATACTTGCCCAGTTCTATCTGATACGGCACAATAAAATTCTCATCTAATATAACGTTTTCTGTTTTGATATAGAGATCTCCGCCTCCGGGCATGGCATGCCAGGCATTGACATAAATGTTCAACAGCACCTGTTCTATCTGCCCTGGATCGACTTCTGCCGCCCATATGTTTTCCTGATTTTCTCTATGAACTCTGATCTCTTTTTTGGTTCGGCTAAACATTTTGGAACTTTTCTCAACTATCTCGTTAATATCAACCGATTTAACATCATATTTTCCGCCTCTTGCAAAACCCAAAAGCTGTTTTGTGAGCTGTAACGCACTTTCAACATGTTCACTTATCCCGTATAGTTGTTCAAAATGTGGGTGGGAAGAATCGATATCCATCATCATCAAAGAGGCGCGTCCATGGATACCTGAAAGCAGATTGTTAAAATCATGTGCAATTCCGCCTGCTAAAGTATAAACAGCTTCCATACTTTGAGACTGTAAGAGCTGTGCCTCTATCCTTTTTTGTTCGCTGATATCTCTTATATTGATGACACTGCCCGCAGGGTTGCCATCCTGATCCCTGTAAATGGCTCCGCTTAGACTAACGTTAATAATGTTTCCTTCCTTGGTGTATCGGCGAGTTTCAA
>JAZFVY010000263.1:0-4157 GCA_036447975.1 Desulfobacterales bacterium | reverse complement strand
GGGTGTAGTACAAACACAAGGCTAACAAGGAGGGAAAAAGAGATGGGTAAATTTGAAAGAATCTTTGGTCAATGGGTGGTCAATCATCGGTGGTGGATTATCCTGGCAACAGTCATTGTCGTGGCGGTATCTGCAAGCGGGATGCGCTTCCTGACCGTTAATAACGATACCCGTGTTTTCTTCAGCAAGGAAAACCCCCAGTTACAAGCTCTGGAGGCCATGGAAAACACTTATAACAGAATCGACAACGTTCTATTTGTCATTGCCCCACAAGACGGCGATATCTTCACCCGTGAGACGCTGGCGGCGCTGGAGGAACTGACCGAGATTTCATGGCAAATGCCT
The DNA here is from genome assembly GCA_036447975.1 of Desulfobacterales bacterium. GTDB lineage: Bacteria > Desulfobacterota > Desulfobacteria > Desulfobacterales > UBA11574 > JAUVVL01. The sequence continues at coordinate 3,812 of JAZFVY010000263.1, read as the reverse complement.
TATTCAAGCAGGGTTAATTCCATCACCAACTTCCAGCATACCCGGGCGGAAGAAGATGACCTGATCGTCGCAGATCTGGTCCAAAACGCGATGCGTCTTTCGGACGCAGACCTTGAAAGAATAAAGCAGATCGCTCTCTCAGAGCCTTTGCTCGTCAACAGAATCATCTCTTCTTCCGGGCATGTGACAGGTGTAACGGTCAATATTCTCAAGTCGGGCGAATCTTTAGCAGAAGTGCCGGAAGTAGCTGCCTTTGCCCGTAAGCTGGCGGACGATTTCCGAAAGAAGTATTCCGGCATCGACATCTATCTTACCGGTGGGGTGATGTCGGACAACGCCTTTGGAGAAGCCAGCATGAAGGATATGTCCACCCTGACCCCACTCATGTTTCTTACCCTGGTTGTCATTACGGGGATCGCGCTGCGATCCTTTACGGGGACTTTCGGAACGCTCACTATTATCCTGATGTCGATGTTCACCGGATTGGGTTTGGCGGGCTGGCTCCGAATTTCAATTACCGCCGCTTCAGCAAATGCCCCTCAGATCATTCTCACCCTGGCCGTGGCAAACAGCGTACATGTACTGGTGACGATATTCCAGCAGATGCGTCGCGGCAAATCAAAACATGAGGCCATCGCAGAGTCATTGCGAGTCAACTTACAACCGGTGTTCCTTACCAGCATCACCACTGTAATTGGCTTTCTGACCATGAATTTCTCCGATGCGCCCCCTTTTCGCGACTTGGGTAACATCGTGGCCATGGGGGTCACGGCGGCATTTGCATACTCGGTTTTATTCCTGCCGGCGCTGATGGCCGTACTTCCCGTGCGGGTAAAACCAAAACCAGATAAAGCAGATTATCCCAGTTGCGACCGTTTGGCGAATTTTGTGATCAACCGACGCAAACTCGTATTCTGGGGCACATTGGTTGCAATTGTGGCGCTGACCGCAGGGACGTTGCGCATTGAGCTTAACGACGACTGGATCAAATATTTTGACCGAAGTTTCGACATCCGCAGAGCCACCGATTTCACAGAAGAAAACCTGACCGGTTTTCACGCAATAGAATATTCGCTTGAGTCCGGCGAAACAGGCGGAATTAACAATCCAGCGTATCTGGCGACGGTGGAGGCGTTTGCCAACTGGTATCGCCAACAGCCCAAGGTCGTCAACGTGAATACGATCACCGACACGATGAAACGGTTGAACAAAAATATGCATGCAGACGATGAAGCCTATTTCCGGATCCCTAAAAAACGTGATCTGGCGGCACAGTATCTGCTCTTGTATGAGATGTCGCTTCCTTTTGGGCTTGATCTCAATAACCAGATCAATGTCGATAAATCTGCCACCCGGATGATAGTAACCTTAAAAGGCACTACCACCAGAGAACTGCGTAAAATGGAGGAAACAGCGCGTGCCTGGTTGAAGGCGAATGCACCGGAGAGCATGTTAACCTATGGCTCCGGCCTGTCGGTTATATGGGCGCACCTGTCCGAGCGCAATATTAACAGCATGCTGGGGGCATCTTTTGGGGCGCTGGTGTTGATTTCGGTCATCCTGATGTTTGCGCTGCGCAGCTTCAAGCTCGGCCTTTTAAGCTTGATTCCAAATCTGACGCCGGCCTTCATGGCCTTTGGCGTATGGGGTTTTACTGTGGGGCAGGTCGGATTAGGCCTGTCAGTGGTAGCAGCCATGACTCTTGGCATCGTAGTAGATGATACCGTGCACTTTATGAGCAAGTATCTTCGCGCACGGCGGGAGCACGATATGAATCCGTCCGGTGCCGTCCGGTACTCCTTTAATACAGTGGGCTCGGCCATGTGGATCACAACGCTAGCACTGGTGGCCGGCTTTATTGTTCTCGCTTTTTCTGGATATAGAATGAATTCCGACATGGGTTTGATGTCGGCTATAACCATTTCGCTGGCTTTAGTTTTGGACTTTATGTTTTTACCAACCCTATTAATGAAAGTAGAGGAGAAAAAAGATGCAATTTTCGATCAAAAAGCTGATAAGACAATTTTTGGCTGGTATGATGGTGTTTTTGCTCCTGTTTCCGTTAATGGCGACAGCCGCAACGCCTGAAGAAAGAGGTCTTTCTATCGCCCGAGAGGCAGACAGGCGTGATACAGGATTCGAAGATTTCACCGCTGATATGCGCATGCTACTAAAGAATAAGCACGGGCAGGAAAGCATCCGCGAAATTCGGGTCCGAACGCTGGAAATGAAAGAAGATGGTGATAGGAGCCTGACCATATTCGATAAGCCCAGGGATGTGAAGGGAACCGCGTTTTTAAATTTTACCCACAAACAGGGCGATGACGACCAGTGGCTTTACCTGCCGGCTTTAAAGCGGGTGAAGCGGATTAGTTCACGCAACAAATCGGGTTCATTCATGGGCAGTGAGTTCGCCTATGAAGACATTTCCAGTCAGGAAGTGGAAAAATACACCTACAAATGGATCCGCGATGAAGTTTATGACGGCCAACAATGTTTCGTTGTCGAATTTTACCCGGTTGATAAAAAGAATTCCGGGTATACACGGCGGGTGACTTGGATAGACAAGAATGAATATCGTACATTGAAGGTTAACTATTTTGACAGAAAAAACTCACATTTAAAAACTCTCACCTTCACTGGTTACAAAAATTATCTGGACAGGTACTGGCGTGCTGATGAGATGTATATGGTTAATCATCAAACGGGCAAAAGCACCCAGCTTGTTTTTGCAAACTACAAGTTTCGCACCGGGCTTAAAGACCGTGACTTCAGCAAAAACAGTCTCAAGAGGGCAAGGTGAGAAGACAGGGACTCGATGATGTGCGGGTTGGGTTTCCAGAAGTTGTCATTTTATATCAAAGAGAGGAGGTGATACTATGATTTCAAAACGATATATGCTTAGACCTGTAGCCCATTGTAGTGAGGGTTGCAAACTTTAGCCCTGAGCATGGCCTTAAAAGGCTCAATTATTAAAGGAGATTCAAATGCCCAATAAACGATTTGAAAATTTAAACTCAATAGTGGAAAATAAACAGAGAAAAAGCCAGATGAAACATTTGACTGCCATGGTATATATGTTCTTTATGTTTGGTTTGATCCATTCGCCTGTGGCCGTCTCACACGAGCTGTCTGGATACATATTGGTGGAGGGAAGCCTTTTTTTCAAAGATCCGCTGTTTCCGGAACAGAAGAAAAACAACACATCTGTCGCTATCCAGCCCGAGTATTACCACGAGAGGGAGAGTGGTTCCAGCTTCACCGCCACTATGTTTGCAAGGATCGACAGCGCTGACTCCGAGAGAACTCATTTTGACATCCGTGAGTTGAACTACCTGTGGCTCAATGATCTATGGGACCTGCGTGTTGGTATCGGAAAAGTGTTTTGGGGAGTGACTGAGTTTGTCCATCTTGTGGATATTATAAACCAAACCGATCTTATTGAAGGTCTCGACGGCGAGGAAAAGCTCGGCCAACCCATAATAAACCTCTCCATCCCCAGGGATTGGGGAACCATTGATATGTTCGTTCTGCCATATTTTAGAGAGCGTACGTACCCGGGACCCAACGGACGTCTGAGGTCTAACCCGGTGGTGGACACGGATAATGCCGTGTATGAAAGTGCTGACGAAGAACATCACGTAGATTTCGCTGTAAGGTACAGCCATTCAATAGGGAACTGGGATTTCGGTATATACAATTTCAACGGCACAGGGCGCGAACCGACACTTCTTCTTGGTCTCGACGAAAATAGTCAAACAATTCTTATCCCCTATTATGAACAAATCAACCAAACTGGCCTTGATCTACAG
>JAZFVY010000262.1:0-3932 GCA_036447975.1 Desulfobacterales bacterium | reverse complement strand
ATCATCCGCAAGCCTCTGCCCTCGGATGACCCTGTGCGCCGATGCCCGGATATCTCATTAGCTAAAGAAAAACTCGGCTGGCAGCCAAAAATAGGTTTAGAGGAGGGACTGCTCAAAACCATCGCCTCCTTTAGAGAAAAACTGGACATTAAGGAAAGATAGCCCCCAATTATCAGGCGCAAATTTTACTTAGCGAAGCTTATGTTAGGGGACAGGTATCAACGAAAATGGAGCCTGGCCCCAATTTTCGTAACAGATCCAGGTCCTTGACATCTTTTGAGGCCAAATTTATAATTCGCCACTATGATTGGAAGGGAAAATCGGGACAGAGATGCATTTTATTTATGCCACCCCGATAAAAGCCAAATTCTTATCCCTTTGACAAATAACAATGTATTGCTTTAAAATTCAATTAGGATAAAAAAGGATTGAAAGGCAATCTTTCATTTTTGCAAAAAATTGGTTATTTAATCTAAGGATTAGAAATGAGCATAAGTCAAATTGCCAGAACAATTAGTGCATCACCCACCCTCACGCTAAACGAAAAAGCGGCTATCCTTCGTGAAAAAGGAGAACCTGTCATTCATCTGGGCGCCGGCGAACCAAAGAGCAAAGCACCCATGGATGCCATTATGGCGGCAGCGGCACATCTGAACACCGGGGAAATCAGATATGCGCCTGCTGATGGTATTCCCGCGTTGAAAAAGGCCATAATCCATTATACAGAAGAGCATTATAATCGTCTTGTGGAGCCTGAAAATGTTATGGCCTCCGGAGGTGCTAAGCAGGCGATCATGGTAGCATTGCAGGCTATTCTTAATCCTCAAGAGGAAGTCATTTATCCTGCACCATATTGGGTAAGTTATCCTGAGATGGCTAAGTTATGCGGAGCTATTGGAGTGCCCGTTCTGCCCGAAGATGGCACTTTTTATCCCAGAATTCAGGATATAGAACAAAAGGTGGGATCTTATACAAAAGCAATCCTAATTAACAGCCCCAATAATCCAACGGGAGCAATGTATTCGGAAGAGTTCATCGCCAATGTTGTGGACTTATGTGAAAAACGGGATTTATATCTAATAATGGATGACATTTACCACCGGCTGATTTTTGATAACAGAAGACCGATTAACTGCTATGAATACGCCAAAGATTTATCCGAGAATTCAAAGCTAATTGTAATCAATGGGATTTCTAAGCAGTATGCAATGACCGGTTTCAGAATCGGCTGGGCAGTAGCAAATAAAAAGCTTATAGAGGTCATGACCAATATTCAAGGACATCAAACTGGGGGCCCTTCGGTAGTACTTCAAAAAGCTGCAGTCGGGGCTATTAATGGAATACAATCCAGTGTAGAGAACCTTCGGGTAACCCTGGAGAACAATCGTAATGTTATGATAGAAAATCTGAATTCATTTGAGGGAATTAAAGTCACAAAACCCGATGGTGCTTTCTATTGTTTTGCAGATTTTAGCGTTTATGGAAAAGAATCAACTAAAATTTCAGAATTTTTAATTAATAAGGTTCTGGTATTAGCCGTGCCTGGAGTTGAGTTTGGTATGGAAGGTTATCTGAGAATGAGCTTCTGCGGTTCAATAAAAGACATCACTGAAGGCGTCGAACGTATGAAATGGGCATTAGACCCGAATTCTCCAAACGAACTTTATATCGGTGACCGCAAATTAGTGAGGGATTGGACATGAGCAAATACCTTGAATTCAATACACCCGCCACAAAAGAGGCCAAGGAACTGGCTTCGGACTACAGTCTTAAGAATCACGGACTGGTTCATCTTGAGAGAGTTTACTGGAATCTGCCGGAATCCGCTCTTTATGAGGAAATTGTTTTTCGGAATGAAGGACGTATCGCTCATGCAGGTCCCTTACTGGTAAATACCGGAAAACACACAGCACGTGCGGCTGCAGATAAATTTGTTGTAAAGGAAGAAACCACCGAAGACAAAATTTGGTGGGGTGAATACAACCGTCCCATCAGTGTTGAAAAATTCAATGCACTGTTAACACGGGTGCAGGCCTTTGCTCAGGACGAAGAATTATTTGTTCAGGATTGCTACGCCGGGGCTGATCCCGAATACCGTATACAGGTGAGAATTATTACAGAGAAAGCGTGGCATAGTCTATTCGCCCGCAATATGTTTATTACTACAAATAATCAAGACAAGCTTAAACATTTTATTCCAGAGTTTACCATAATTTCCGTACCTGGCTTTAAACTGGACCCCAAAATAGACGGCACAAGAACCAACACGGCAATCGTAATTAATTTCGCGGAACGGATGGCTATAATAGCAAATTCCCTATATGGTGGCGAAATCAAAAAATCGCTCTTTACTGTTTTGAATTTCCTTTTGACATTCGATAATGTGCTTCCTATGCACTGTTCCGCCAATGTAGGGAAGGCTGGGGATGTGGCTCTTTTTTTCGGACTCAGCGGAACAGGAAAAACCTCCCTTTCTGCAGATCCTAAAAGAAGTCTAATTGGTGATGACGAGCATGGCTGGAGTTCAAACGGTGTGTTCAATTTTGAAGGCGGTTGTTATGCCAAAGTTATTCGTCTTTCCGCTGAACATGAACCACAAATTTATGCTTGCACCAGAAGTTTTGGCACCATTCTAGAAAATGTAGTTTATGATTCAGTTACTCGCAGGATTGACCTGGACGATGACATAATTACTGAAAACACACGTGCTTCATATCCGCTTGAGCTTATTCCCAATGTAGTACCCGAGAAAATGGTAAATTCTCATCCTAAGAACATTATTTTTCTAACATGTGATGCATCCGGTGTTATGCCGCCAATAGCCCGACTTACCCCAGAACAGGCCCAGTATCATTTTATCAGCGGTTACACTTCCAAAATAGCAGGAACCGAAATCGGACTTGGTATTGAACCACAGATCACTTTCAGTGCGTGTTTTGGCGCCCCGTTCATGGTACGGCATCCGTTTGAATACGCCGAGATGCTTAAACAACGAATGCTTAAACACGATTCTCAATGCTGGCTGGTTAATACCGGCTGGGTGGGGGGACGATTCGGTGTTGGTAAACGCATTAGTATTCGCCACACACGTAACCTCCTTAATGCAACCCTGGAAGGCAAGCTGAATGATGTAGAATACCGTAAGGATAAGCTGTTTGGCTTTGAAGTTCCTATTGTTTGCCCGGATGTTCCCGATGATGTTCTTGAACCATCCAATTCCTGGGGTGAAAAAGACGAGTATTGGAAAAAATATGATGCATTAGCGGCACGGTTTATTGAGAATTTTAAACTCTTCAAAAGTGGTTGCTCGCAAATAGTGATTGATGCCGGACCAAAAAGGCTATCAAAAGGATAACATGACCGAGGGGCAAAAGGCATAAAAAAGAAGCCTTTCGGATAAAAATCCGATTCCACCAAGTCTTAAGCTTCAATGATACTCTGCTCTGCCGGTTTTTCACCCGGGCCTTCAGGCCCAGCTGCAGAGGAAAAGCCCCTCACGTTCAGGGAATCCAAATCCAGACCGCGCAGGGAGAGGTTCTGGCGGTCAAGGTAAAGAGTTTTATTCCAACCTTTTCTCTATCTCCTGAGCTAAAAGATGAAGCAGGAGAAGATGAACCTCCTGAATCCTGGGAGTGCTCTCTGAAGACACATCAAGGAGATAATCAACGAGAGAGCTGAGCTTTCCTCCTCCCTTTCCAGTGAAGGCCACGGTCAGCAATCCTCTCTCTTTAGCAACTTTCATGGCTTCCATTACGCTGGGTGAGTTTCCACTTGTGGAAAGACCCAGAACAACATCCCCTTTATTCCCAAGGGCTTCTATCTGACGGCTGAAGACATAGTCGTAAGATATATCATTGGCGATAGACGTGAGGGTAGAAGTGTCTGTGGTTAAGGAGATCGCTCGAATAGGAGCCCTCTCCTTTAGAAATTTA
>JAZFVY010000261.1:0-16673 GCA_036447975.1 Desulfobacterales bacterium | reverse complement strand
CGGGGGTCAGAGTTCTCAGGCTCCGCTTGAAAAATTGCTGCAAGAGTTTGAAGTGAACTAAAGTTTAAAGTGAGTCTCGCTTCAGCGGGATTAAGGAATTCTGCCAATAATAAAAATCAGCGGAGCGGAGCGACTCCATAACTTTAGGCACTTTAGATCACTTTACACTTTTAACTTGTATTGTTTTTAATCAAACAGCCCTTTCCTGGGGTTATATCAAAGCTGGGTCCTCCGGGCCCGGATTCTTAACTTCTATCTTCAAAAAGTACCGGGCATCTGGCCTGGTGCCCTTCGCCGTAATCGCACATCTTTGGATATTCTTTCCGGCAGGAAGGGATTGCATGGGGACACCTTGGATGAAAAGGACAGCCCGCCGGCTTGTGGGCCGGGTTTGGCACTGCACCTGGTATGCTGTAAAGCCTTTTTCCCCGTTTTGAACGGCTGGGCAGGGATGCAAGAAGCCCCTGCGTATAAGGGTGCCGGGCATCATGAAAGATCTGATCCGTATTCCCCTGCTCTGTAATAATACCGGCATACATGACATAAACCCTGTCGGCGATGTTGGCCACTACGCCGAGATCATGGGTGATATATAGAACCGACATGGATCGCGTTTTCTGAATAGACCTGAAGAGCAGCAAAATCTGTGCCTGTACGGTTACATCGAGGGCTGTCGTGGGTTCGTCGGCGATGATTAAATCAGGATCACATGCCAGGGCCATGGCGATCATAACCCGCTGTCTTTGCCCGCCGCTGAGCTGGTGGGGATAGTCATTGAGCCGTTGTTCGGGTGAGGAAATGCCGATGTCTTTCAGGAGTTGAATGCAGCGTTCATGAAGCGCTTCGGCCCCTATGTTTTTGTGGATGCTAACGGCCTCTCCGATCTGGTCGCCGATGGTAAAGACAGGATTCAGCGATGTCAGGGGCTCCTGAAAGACCATGGCAATATGATTCCCGCGAATCTTCTGCATCTCTTCTTCGTTGAGTTTTAGGAGGTTTTGGTCTGCAAACAGGATTCTGCCACCTGCTATTTCCCCGGGAGGTGTTGCAATAAGACCAAGCATGCTGAGGGCAGAGACCGTCTTCCCGCATCCGGATTCACCTACAAGACAGACAGTCTCTTTTCGCCGGACATCAAAACTGATGCCGTCCACGGCACGGGAGGGCTCGTGGTCACTTTTAAAGTATACTTTTAAATCCTGCACAGAAATTAAAATATTGTCATTTGTCATTTGTCAATCTTCAATCGATAATTCAGTGTCTTTCCCTCAGCTTGGGATTAAGTACATCACTGAGACCCTCACCAAAGAGGTTAAAGGAAAGCACAACGATCAGAATTGCGATGCCCGGTATAAAGGTGAGCCATGGCGCATCGAAGATGAAACGTTTGCCATCTGCAAGGATATTCCCCCAGGTGGCGTGTGGCGGCGGCACCCCGAAACCAAGAAAGCTCAAGCCGGCCTCCGTTAAAATGGCCGAAGCAATACCAATGGTGGCAGAGACCAGCACGGGCGCAAGGGCGTTCGGCATCATGTGGCGAAAGATGATTCGATAGTTGCTGACGCCAAGCGCCCTTACAGCCGCCACAAAATCCTGTTCCCTCAAAGATAGAAATTCAGCGCGGACAAAACGTGTGGCGCCCATCCAGCTTGTCAATCCGATGACAATCATAATATTGTATATACTTGCGGGGAGAATCGCCACCACCGTTAGAATCAGAAAAAAGCTCGGGAAACAGAGCATGATATCGACTATTCGCATAATCAGTGTGTCAATGGAAACAGCGTTTTTACGGAGAAAGCCCTTCCATGACGTCACAGCTTTTTTCCCTGGTCTTTTTTTCGTAAAGAAAGAATAAAAGATGTACGCCAGGCCGAAAAACAGAAGTGCTGTCCCAGAATAAAAAAGTTTGGCTGCTACCAGGCCGGCGCCCGAAACCAGAAGACACGTCAATAGAATATGATCTATACGGATATGATGCTGCCCAAAGTAGCCCGCGATTCCACCCATAAATATCCCAATGAGCACGGATATTCCCACGGCCACAAACCCGACGGTAAGAGAAACCCAGGCTCCCTGGAGCATTCTCGCAAAAACATCCCGCCCCAGATCATCGGTTCCCATGAGGTAGACGCCCAGGTAGGGGACCTCTTTAGCTTGCAAAGAATCAAGATTCGGTTTGGCAAGGGGCGGGAGCAACTTTTCCTGGAGACGAATCAGGGCTGGATCGACCAGAGGGTCAGGACCTGAAGTGAGAAAGAGACCGATAAGCGCACAGCAGAAAAAAAGGATGAAAATAATGAGTCCCAGAATGGCCAACCGATTTTGTCTTAAGAGGACCCAGAACTCATGCATCCTTGTCCGCTTCGGAGCAAGGGGCTCATCGAATTGAAAATCCTGGTTAATTCCTTTTTCTCCCATGTTAATCACAAGCGTATCCTCGGATCTACAACAAGGTAAAGAAGGTCAGAAATAAAAGTGCCGGCAAGCACCAGCACGGCTGAAACAAAGTTGACCGTCAGAATAACAGGGTAATCTCTGGCCAGAATCGCCTCATAGGCCATCCGCCCCATGCCGGGCCAGGAAAAGATGGATTCGATGATGACAGAGCCTCCGATCAGACCCGGCAAAATCAGGCCGAACATGGTCACAAAGGGGAGCAAGGCATTACGCAGGGCATGCTTATAGTAGACCTGCTCCGCCGGAAGCCCCTTGGCACGGGCGGTGCGAACATAATCCTGGCCTTCAACCTCGAGCATCTGGCTTCGAACATATCTGGAAAGAACCGCAATGCCACCGGTCGCACCCAGGACAGAAGGAAGGATTAGATGCCAGATCCTGTCCATGAACATATAAAGCACGGAAACGTCTCCGATCCCGAAAGTCTCCATACCGATGACCGGTACATGGAAGTGGGTTACCACCAATATAATCAGAATATAAGCGAAGAAGAAGCCTGGAATCGAAATCAGAAGATAGGATAAGAATGTAGCGCTGCGATCGTAAATTCCACCCCTGAAAATGGCCGAGCGAATCCCGACGGGAAAAGAAAGGGTCCAGGTGAGGATTGTACCAACAATGAAGAGAGGGAGACTGTTTAAAAATCGTTCCCATATCTTTTTAAGGACCGATTGATTGTCTTTCCAGGACACGGTCTTTCCTGTTAAAAGATTTTGATAAAAGTAGAGGTACTGGACATGGAGGGGCTTATCCAGATGAAACTCTTTTTTAAATCGTTCCACCACTTCAGGCGTGAACTTGGGATTCAGGGGATCCACCTGGCCGGGCTCGCCGGGCGCAAGGTGAATAATTAAAAAAGATACTATTGAGACAAAAAAGAGGGTGATGATCTTCTGTATAGCGCTGCGACCGATAAATGATATCATGGGTTATCCTTCATCTAATAAGATGGGGGATTCCTGGAGCTTTATCCATCTATTAAAATGGAAACTATAGCTACCGGTTTTAGTGGGCTTTATCTTTTCATACATTACATTCCCGGCACCATCGACTTTCTTTATGACGATGCGTTTGTCTAAAACCGCAGTCCACTTGCCCACATAGAGAAACGTGTATGGTTGTTCTTCGGCAATGATTTCGTGAAGCCTGTGGCAGTATTCGGCCTGGCGGTCGTGATCATATTCTTGCCTGATCTTGATGATAAGATCGTCGGCTTCATGGTTCTTGAAACCGATAAAATTGAGCTGATAAGGATTTGTCTGGCTAGAATGCCATATCTGATACAGATCAGGATCAATTCCCATTTGCCAGCCCAGGATAAGGGCATCAAAATCTGCCTTGTTCACGCGTTCCTGGATAAATACCGACCATTCTAAAAGATCGGTTCTAACATCAATGCCGATCTGTTTCCACGCATCCTGGGCAATGGCAAGTATTGCTTTGCGGAGATCGTTGCCGCTGTTGGTGATGAGGGTGAATTTTAATCTTTCACCGTCCTTTTCAAGCCACCCCGCTTTATTTTGTTTCCAACCGGCCGACTCCAAAAGCGTCAAAGCCCCTTTCGGGTCATAGGGGATTGGTTCGATATTGTGGTTATAATAATCTGTTTGTTTGACAAAAGGACCTGTGATCTCTTCTCCCTGGCCGTAAAGAACGTAGTTGAGAATCTTGTCTATATCGATGGCCATGCCCAGAGCCTTTCGTATCCGGGGGTCATCAAAGGGCTTTCGTCTGAAGTTGTAACCGATATATGTATAGCCGAAAGCTGTGCCGGAGAAGCTTTGGAACCTGGGGTCTTTTTTCAGGCGTTTTACCTGGTGCGGTTGAACACTATAGCTGTCAATGGTACCTGCATAAAATTCCATTTCCTGGGTCAGAAGATCAGGTATCACCCGAAAGATGTATCCTTTATAGTTCGGCGGTCCCTCCCAGTAGTCATCAAAGCGATCCAGGACAATGTACTGATCTGATTTCCATTCGCGGAACCTGAAAGGACCACAACCGATGGGCTTACGGTTGAATGTGCTCTGGCGAAGAGAATATGATTTTGGATCTTTACCGAGGCGAATGGCTTCTTTTTTAAGGGCTTTCGGGTTGAGAAGATGCTCGGGAAGGATGCCCATTGCCCAGGTTCCAACTGCGGGTGAGTAAAGGCGCTTGTAAATAATTTTAACGGTCATCGGGTCCAATACTTCAACGGACTTGACCGGTTCGTAATCCGGAATTCGTGGAGAGAGATTTTTCGGGTTTATTATCGATTCATAGGTAAATTTGACATCATATGCATCAAATAGATGGCCGTCATGAAATTTTACACCGGGCCTTAAGTGAAACATGAGAATCGGATTGTGCTCAAAGGCGGGTAACAGTTCGCCAGTATATGCTGTCAATGTTTCCTTTCCGAGCCGCGGTTCTGTTCTAAGGTAATTCTCGCCTTGAAAAGATTCAAAGTAATCCTCGCCCAGAAGGAGTGAAAGGTTTTGAAAAAGATCCTGATCGACGCGGTTCAGAACCAGTTTTATCCTGGCAGGTGCCGTTATGCTAATTTTTATATCTTCATTCTTTTTTTCTTTATTTGTATCTTTCTCGTGTCTGATCACCGAGAAATTCCGGGGAGGGATGACTGAAATTTCAGCAATACTGTCCAAAGAATCTTTGAGCCCCGGCCAAGTTTCGTCCCCCTTTTTCTTAGCTTCTTTGATATAATCCGCTACCTCTTGAGGGCTTGCCTTACCGAGTCCCGGTATGCTGAAGGATTCATTTACGTAAAAAAAAGCTTCTTCAAAGACATTCCAGGATGTGGATAGGCGCCCTCTAAAGCGCAATTGCTCATCCCTATCAATAAGCCCCTCAAAAACCATGGCTTCGATATTGCTGCTGGCAGAATCGGCCGAGAGGATGGGATTCAGGATGCTGGCATCACCAATTGATCCAACAATGTATTCATCGAGACGTTCAGGATTTCCCTTTGTCTGTTGCTCGTAGGTGGGTACCCAGAAATAGGACTGAAGCAAAACAATGATCAGAAGCACGGGGGCGAGTATTAGGACTCGTCTTGTGGTCATAATGGTTGCGGACTGCGACCTTTGCAAAACGTCCACTTTTGCCCAATTCCTGTGTCAGGCTCAACATTTTGCACGCAGTGAAGCTTTAGCTTTATCCTCAAAATACTAAATGTATTCCTGTGGATAAAATTATCGCCTTCATTGAACTTGAACAAAATTGAACATTTTGCAAAGGTCTCAGCATATTAGTATAATTGTGGTTGTAAGTTATTCGGCCGGCGCTGGTTCTGGCAAAGCTTGTGTCTTCTTTGGTTGAAGGTCTGCAATCATATCATCAATGGCATTAATTTTCTGTTTGATCATTTCAGCCTGGGGTTCATCAAGATCAAGCTTGGAAGTCAGTGTAAGATAAACTTTTGCATCCTTAAGATCGGAAATGGTCGCTTTGCTGGCAGCAACATCAGCCTTGTATAACAGAATCATCAGCTCGATGTTGTTAAGACGGGCATAAGCAGCCTCGATGGGAGTATCAGAAGTTGCATACGACAGGGCTCTGTTCAAATATTTCTTGACGCCTTTAAAATCCGGCATGCCTGACACTTCAAGCAGCATATCGGCCTTTTCCACATAATAGTCGAAAATAATAGGAAAGACTTCTGTTTTGGAATAAACATCTTTGATTTTAATCGGCGGCTGAGCTCCGGGTAGCGAGAGAAGCAGCTCTTTGCCCATGGGGGAGAATTTTCCCTGCAAGATTTCAAGCGCGCCGTGCGTGGCACTAAGATAATAGTTGTTCATGTTTTGAACGCTAGTGTGGATAATAAGTGTGACCAGAACAACAAAAGCTGCAATCAGATATTTTACAACCTTTTTCGAGGGATCGGGACTTATTGTATCATCATAATCAGGAGGGACATATGTTACGGATACATCAGGCTCGGCGGCCTTTTCAGCGGCAGCCCTTTCATCAGCAGCCTTTTCAGCGGCAGCTCTTTCATCGGCGGCCTTTTCAGCAGCGGCCTTTTCAGCGGCAGTCTTTTCTGCAGCAGCCTTGATCTCCGCTGAATCAAACTTTTTAAACAAAATTTCCTTGATCCGCCTGGTTTCTTCTTCTGATCCTGAAACAAAAGGCGGTGCAACAAAATCCTTCAGATATTTTTCGTCCGGACTAACTGTAAAAATCTTTTCAGGCTTCCAAATATCGAATTTTTTATGAATGAGATCTTTTGCAGAAACTTTTTTCTTTTTTGGTCTGGGAGCAGCTTTTTTAGCTCGAACAGCGGTTGTCTTTTTGACTTTTGTTGGGGCCTTTGCTTTCGGAGCGGCCTTGGCTTTAGCGGTTGCTTTTTTTGCCGTTGCTGTCTTTTTCTCGACTTTAATCTCTTCATCCTTTTTTGTGGATGCGCTTTTGGTTTTTTTTGAAGTCGATTTCAGCAAACTCTCTTTTCCCATAAAAAACCCCTTTGAAATTTTGAAATATTAAGCATATAATGGCAATTTATAAAAAAGCGTTCATGCCAAGTATCGTATATATGATCAGGTCAATTTTGTAAACATTTTTATGGATGATGGATTACTTGAATGCGATAATGTTTTCAAAGGACTAACCCGCATTTCTCATGAAGAATATATCTGCCTTTTATTATTGTTAGTAATTTTAAAGATATTAATTGCTTAAATTGACATAGACGGATAATTTGATTAAACACTCTGATATTCGTCTTTTTTTTAAATAAATTCTTCACCAAAGGCGAGCCAGAGCGGCACAGTGCCTTCGGCATGACTCCTTCAGCGTCTGCGATATTCAGCCCTCGAAGTAGAGTATACTACGTCTTCGGGCTGAAATGCCTTGTTCTTGCACCGCTCTGGCTCGTGAGAAATTCGGGCTAAAAATGTTACGAAAAATGAACAAAAATGTCATTGGATAGCTTAAAAACAAAAAAGGAACGCCTGGTTTCATTGCTGAAACAATTCGAAGCACTGATTGTTGCATTCTCAGGTGGTGTTGACAGCACATTTCTGCTGGCCGTGGCCCATGAAACGCTGAAAAAGAATCTTGTTGCAATAACAGCAAAATCACCTGTACATCCGGCGCGGGAAGACCAAGTCGCAACAGCCTTTGTTCAAAATCTGGGGGTTCAGCACATGGTTTTACAATCGAGGGAGATGAGCCGACCAGACTTTAAAGCCAACACAAAGGATCGATGCTACATATGCAAAAAATATCTTTTCGAAGATTTGTTGAAGATTGCCAAAGACATGGGGATTGAACATGTGGCCCATGGCGGCAATGTTGATGATCTTGAAGATTTCCGTCCCGGGTTTGCCGCCGCTTATGAGATGGAAGTTAAGGCACCGCTGGTGGATGCGGGACTGAACAAGGATGATATTCGGGCTCTCTCAAAGCAGATGAACCTAAAGACCTGGAACAAGCCGCCCATGGCATGCCTTGCAACCAGAATTCCCTATGGAACGCCAATAACAGAAAAAGCCCTTAACATGGTGGATCAGGCCGAACTTGCCATATTGAGCCTCGGTTTTACTACCTGTCGCGTGAGGCTGCACGGCAATGTGGCCAGGATAGAGGTCGATCCCGAAGAAATTGAAAGGGTTCTTGAGAAAGGCAACAGATCTGCAATTATCGGGAAATTGAGGGAAATCGGCCTTTTTTATGTGGCTCTTGATATGGAAGGCTATCAGCAGGGGAGTATGAACAAGGTTCTTTAGTTTAAACCCTAATTGATCGTAAACAAAATGGGAAAAATATTTTATGTGTTTGGTTTATTATGCATTTTGTAGGTTCGGGTGCATTTTCATAACTTTTCTATAAGTGAGATATACATTATTGATAACATCCCATTTTGTTTACCCTTTGGGCTTCGCTTTCAGCTACGACCCAACAGGTCGGGAAAGCCGAGGATACCCCATCTCCTGCGTTATCAAAGGCTTGCAGTAGACGACTACGGCTTCGCCCTTGATGCCTTGGATCTGGGGCATCCTCAACTTTCGCTCAATTTGGGTTAAAATCATAAATATCCCTTTTGATGTTTTTTTGGTTTCAATATTAATCCTATTATAATATATACAAAGTTCCGCCAATATTAATCGGCTTCCTGCTCGGAGAGATTCGGGCAAAGATCAAATGAGAGGAGTAAAAATATTATGAAAAAGCTTTTAATTTTCATCATAGCAGTTTTTATGATAGCTTCCGAATCTGCTGCGGCCGATTTCTACCAGTTTCACTTAAGTGCCGGCAGGTCATCTATCGATGTCAGCCTTGATGCAAAGCGATATATCAATTCAGGGTATTTAATAACCGGCGTTGGCTTTATCGATGTTAATAATGATGATGAAAAATATACTATCGCCAAGGTTAAACTGACGGTGGGGAATGAAACCTTATATCCCGGTCTAAGATGCGATTTGGGATTTAAGGGATTGATAGGAAGCGTAGAAAAGGATCCGGATGAGGGTGACATAGGGGGCATCGGCTTTTTTGGTTCAGTAGCATATATCCTTTCAGAAAGAATTTCGCCCATACCCATAGAAATTTCAGCTGGTGTTTGCTGGGTCCCGGGGGTCCTCTCTTTGTCGGATCTCGATAGCTACCAGGAAATAAAAGCCGGTATCGGAGTTTATATTGTTGATAACGCAGCTATTGTTCTTTCCTACCAATACTACGATATTGGCATGGATGATGACCCTGGGAAGTGGAAAATGAAAGATGGGGTGGTATTGATCGGGTTAGAGATGACGTTTTAAGAAGTGGCATAGCTTACCAGTGACTCCAACAAAAGGAGAAAAAGATGAGAAAACTTATTATTGTTGCATTGTCGATTGTATTAATTATGGGTGTTGGTACAGGCAGTGCGTCGGCTCAACAAAACAGCCTGAAGGAAGGGGCCATCGGCTTCTCTGTTGGGTTGGGAAATAGTGTTTTCGGCGATACTTACGATAGTGTCATCGACGTTACGGGCAAATATCTGATTTCTAATGAATTGGCACTGCTTGCCGGAATCGGGTTCGAGACACACAGTGGAGATGCAGACGGCTCATATTTAGGTTTTACACTCGGTGCAAGAAAATACCTGGACACAGATGATTTTGTTCCGTTTATTGAGGGTAAGCTGATGTATATAACTCAAGATGTGAATGGTGACACAGATGTCATAGACATATCGGTTGGCTTCGGTGCGGAGTATTTCATGCACAAGCAGTTAAGTATTGAGGCAAGTGTAGGTATCGGCCTTGGTATTGAGGACAATAATATTACAAATCAAGATGATGTTTACCTCGGCACCCGCACAATCGGAGTAAAAGCGAATTTCTATTTCTAACCCGCATTTTTCATCTCGGTTGAAGGGGAATTCATTTTCAGCGGGACTACGAACCCCGGACAATCCAACCTGGCGGGACAAATAGGCGAATCAGACTCGCGAGAAATACGGATCAAGCTGATATTTTCAAGCTGAATTTTCGGGTTTTGGGCTCCAGGGACACTGCTCCGTCTGAAACAAAAGATCGTTCCATAAAGGTAATCCTTTTGCTTCTTTCCATTAAAATGATCGAAGATGAATGCGTTCCGTAAAATCTGCTTGTTATAAACATGGAAGAAAGAATACGTTCCCATCTGTATCCAACGCCGGTGTCAGGCAGCATGCTGTCCTGCGGATAAGAACTGTCCTTCAGGATGCCGAACATGTCTTCAGCATCTATTTTTCCTTTATCGGCAAGGAGTCTTCCAAGGTCAGCATTCCCTTTTTCGACCTTGGGCCATTGCGTGCCAAGAAGGTGATTGCTCAGGCCGTACAGTCCGGGTTTTATCTTCTGAATGTTGTCTCCCCTGTTTGAATAATAATAAAGTCCGGATATGTCTCCCACAAGAAGGTTGAATCCATTGTACCTGTGCCCCATCGATTTGACGTGCTCAAGATAGTTTTTGGGAAATTCTTTTGAGGTCAGAAAGTCGCTGACAAGAAAACCCCGGGAAGGCGCATTAGCAATCCGTACAGCCGGTTCCCTGAAATTGGTAATGGCGGCAATACGACCGGTTCGGGTTATACCTAACCACGTTCCATTATGTTTTAGATCGCGGCCGGCAAGGATATCCGGTGTGTCATCCCAGAAAGCAAGCGGTCCTGTCGGGCGGTTATAAAATTCGTCCCGGTTGGCAGCTAAGACCATCCGATAAACAGGATGCACGTCATATGATAATAGGATCAAACACATTTTGCCTCCATTGACCTTAAGAATTTTTGCATGATATTAGATCCGGTTTTAAGAGTCAATGCTTCCGATACTTTGCTCGGAAAAAGGCGACCCGTCAACTTTCTCTGGCATTTTGGCATTTTAAACAAACGTATTGTTTTGTCTTTTTTTCCTTTACTTGATTGTCTATTGTTGCTAAAAGTTAAGGAATCTAATAACAAAAACCTGTTGAATTCGACTTTTACGAATTCTTAAACAGACTGATAAGAAGCTCAAAGGAGACTAACACAGATGAACATCAGCAGAAGATTGGGTATATTGATAATTTTTGCTGTTCCGGCCATAATTGGCGGCGGAATTATTTACGCTATTTTTGGCAACTATGTTCCGGTTTTCGTGTATGAAATTCTTCTTTTAATGGTAGCCGGCGGGTTTGCCAGCAAGTAAAACGCCTATCTTTCAACTTTGCGCGACACCTTTTTCGAATATAACTACGGCATTCCTGCTTTTTCAAATGCAGATGGAATGCCGTGGATCTTTTTTGCGAAAGCATTTTATTTCTGTTTCAGTGTAATTGGACGAAATCTCCTATTTGAGGTATAATGCGAGATAAAACTTCCCCTAGTATAATTTTGTGGTTTTTTCTGGCCCTTTTTCTTGTATCAGCTTTCTTGCTTGGCTGGCTTTTCTGGCCATTTATATCTGTAATTGTTCTTGCTGCTGTTGTAACCGGCATTTTCAGACCTGTTTACAATTTTTTTAAAAGCAGAAAAATAAATTCTCTTTTCTCATCCCTTTTAACCTGCGCTCTTATATTTATCATCCTGTTTATCCCGACGTTCCTTTTTGTGGGCATCCTGTCGAAAGAGGCTTATGGCCTGTATCTTATGGCAAAAGGTGGAGTAATCAGTGACCAGATCAAAACGCTTCTTGAAAGCAGCAGGATTCTTGACAAAGCAAACTATATACTTGCAAATTTCAATATAGTTATTACAGGTGAAGAACTCAATAAAGCGATTTCAGAACTGGGTAAAGTTGTCGGCCTTTTTTTATTTCAGCAGGCCAGTTCCATAGCCTCGAATGTGCTAAAATTTCTTGTATACTTCTTTTTTATGCTCCTTGTCGTCTACTATCTTTTAATGGACGGTGACAGGCTCATTTCGTTCATCGTAGACCTTTCCCCTCTGCCCGATGATCAAGATGAAAAACTGTTTCAAAAATTTAAGGATATGGCCGGGGCCGTTCTTGTCGGTAATGGACTGTGCGGTGTGATTCAGGGCGTGCTGGGTGGCACCGTCTTTTGGCTGTTCGGTTTAAAATCAGCGTTTTTATGGGGTGTCATTATGAGCCTGCTTGCTTTTCTACCCATCGTAGGCATAGGAGTTGTATTTATTCCTGCGGCTGTTTATTTTATTTTAAAAGGGCGGATTGCGGCAGGGATATTTGTTGTCGTCTTTTACATAATACTTTCCGGTAGCATCGAATACCTGTTAAAACCCAAACTAGTGGGTCAACGTGTCAAAATGCATACGCTGCTTGTATTTTTTTCAATAATTGGCGGATTGAAGTTATTCGGAATCCTAGGTATTATTTACGGCCCTCTCGTTGCAACCGCGTTTTTGACATTAACGGATATTTATTATGCAAGTTACCAGCAGCTAGTTGATCCTGGTGGAGATTGAATTCAGAAAATTGTTTAAAATGCCTTATTCCTGTATCGCTCTGGCAGGTGAGAAATGCGGGATAGGTGTCCTGAAATAAAATACATCATAGAATTTACGAATTAGAACACAAAGCTTAACCTTAATAATAAACAGTTGGGTTTTAATATTTTGCATACTGAAAAATTGCCCCAGATAAGTATCGAGAGCGAGATGAAAAAATCGTATCTCGATTATGCCATGAGCGTGATCATCGGCAGAGCCCTACCGGAAGTGCGTGACGGTATGAAGCCTGTCCATCGCCGAATATTATTTGCAATGCGCGAGCTGAAAAACGATTGGAACAAAGCTCATAAGAAATCCGCCCGCATCGTTGGCGATGTTATCGGTAAATATCATCCCCATGGGGACACTGCCGTTTATGATACTATTGTGAGGATGGCCCAGGACTTTTCTTTAAGGTATCCACTAATAGACGGTCAGGGCAATTTTGGTTCCGTCGACGGTGATCCTGCGGCCGCAATGCGGTATACCGAAATCAGAATGACGCGTCTGGCCCATCAGATGCTGGAGGATTTGGACAAGGAAACCGTTGAATTTGCTCCTAATTATGATGAAACTTTGACAGAGCCTTCTGTACTTCCGGCCAAAGTGCCCAACCTGTTGATCAACGGTTCTTCGGGTATCGCAGTCGGTATGGCGACCAATATTCCGCCTCATAATCTATTCGAAGTAATTGAAGCCATTAAGGCAATCATCGACAATCCAGATCTAACATGGCAGGATCTTTTACAATTTATCCCAGGACCCGACTTTCCCACGGCAGGTATTATATACGGCACCAATGGGATTTATGATGCATACAAAACCGGCCGGGGCATAATCCGGATACGTGCAAGGGCTGTAATCGAGAAAGACAAAAGAACCGGGAGAGAGACCATCGTCATTACCGAGCTTCCCTATCAGGTCAACAAGGCAAAACTTATCACGAAGATTGCAGAGCTGATAAGACACAAGCAGATCGAAGGGATACGATATGTAAGGGACGAATCGGACAGGGAAGGGATGCGGATCGCACTGGGACTGAAAAAAGATCAGATTTCGGGAGTTATAGTCAATCATCTATTCAAACATACGCAGATGGAAATAAGTTTCGGGATTATTTTTCTTGCCGTTGTGAACAATCAGCCTCAACTTCTCTCTTTGAAAGAAATTCTTGAGCATTTCATACTTCACCGCAAAGAGATCATCATCAGGCGGACCCGGTATGAGCTAAAAAAAGCTGAAGCGCGGGCCCATATCCTGGAAGGCTTGAAAATCGCCCTTGAAAATCTTGATGATGCCGTTTCTCTGATTCGTAAGTCAAAAACACCGGACGAGGCTAAAAAAGGCCTGGTCCAGACCTTCGACCTGACCGTGATTCAAGCTCAGGCCATACTGGATATGCGGCTTCAGCGGCTTACCGGCCTTGAACAGGAAAAAATAATCGAAGAATATAAGAATACTCTTAAGGATATTGCCTGGTACAATGAAATTCTCAGTAGTGAGCGTCTGGTGGAAAATATTATCAAGGATGAGCTTACCGAGATACAGCAGGAGTTCGGAGACCAGCGTCGGGCAGAGATCGTTGAATCAACAATAGAGATAACCGTTGAGGATATGATTGTTGAGGAAGACATGGTCGTTACCGTTTCCAAAAGCGGTTATATAAAACGGAATCCGATTACACTTTACCGGAAACAGCATCGCGGCGGCAAAGGCAAGACAGCCATGGGAATTAAAGAAGAGGATTTTGTTGCCGATCTCTTTGTGGCTTCAACCCACCACACCTTCCTGTTTTTTACTAACCAGGGAAGGGTTTACTGGCGCAAAGTGTACGAAATTCCTCAGACTGGTCGCACGAGCCGCGGCAAGGCGATTGTTAATCTTCTTGACCTGGAAAAGAATGAAAAACTTACAACAGTGCTTGCTGTTCAGGCATTTGAACCGGGTTATCACATTTTAATGGCAACCAGAAACGGATTGGTCAAAAAGACAGACCTTATGGCTTACAGCAGACCTAGGGCTGGCGGTATTATTGCGTTGAGTCTGGTTCCAGGGGACGAATTGATTGAAACAAGGATTACCGATGGGACTCTGAATGTCTTTTTAGGTTCTGCCATGGGCAAATCGATACGATTTCACGAGTCTGATGTCCGTCCAACCGGCCGTGTGGCAAGGGGTGTTCGAGGGTTGAGGCTTGTTCAGGGTGACCGAATTGTGGGGATGGAGGTTTTAAGTCATGGTCAGACTCTGTTTACGGCTACGGAAAAGGGATACGGTAAAAGAACTTCTATTGATGAGTATCCTCTCCACAAACGCGGAGGCAAGGGTGTCATTACTATAAAGACCAGTGAGCGGAACGGGCTGGTCGTTGCTATACTCCTTGTTGATGAGGATGACGATCTGATGCTCATGGCAGACTCCGGAAAGCTTATTCGCATGTCCATCAGCGGCATTTCAGTTATTAGACGTAACACCCAGGGCGTAAAACTTATCGGTATGACACCTGAAGAAAGGGTTGTCGGCGTTGCAAGACTTGCTGAAAAGGAGGATTATACAAGTTAAATGTAAAGATCTCGTTAAAAAGTCAAGATTGTGATGGCAAAGTAAAAACTCCAAATTCAAGGCGCGCGAATTTTGTGTCATTCCGCTAACGAGGTACCCGAAGGGTGCGTAATTAGAGTACGCCGCAATGACAACGAAATAAAGCGCAACGCAGAAGTTGGACTTTTTTACGAAGCCATCAAAGGTAACGCATGAAAAATCCAACAGATGTCAATGATGTAAATATCGGTGTGCTGGGTGCCGGAAGCTGGGGCACCGCACTTGCCAATCTTCTTGGTTTGAAAGGTTTTAAAGTAGACCTGTGGGTATTTGAAAAGGAAGTCAAAGAACAAATCGAAGCATTCAGAGAAAATAAGGTTTTTCTCCCGGGGTTTTCCCTTTCAACAAATTTATTCCCTTCAAACGATATTGCCGGAGTTGTTTCAGAAAAAGATCTTGTATTGATTGTGGTTCCGTCACATGTTATGCGGGAAACAGCACAGAAAGTTAGCGGTCTTCTTTCAAAAGAGACGATCATTGTGTCGGCTTCCAAAGGGATTGAGAACAAGACCCATTTGACAATGTCCGCCGTGCTGAAAGAGAGTCTTCCTGAAATTCCGGAAGACTCTTTTACGGTCCTGTCGGGTCCAAGTTTTGCCCGGGAAGTAGCCAAGAAATTACCCACTGTCGTTACAGTTGCATCAAAAGACAAAAAACTGGCCGGCTTTGTGCAGAGTGTTTTTGCCACCCCGTATTTCAGGGTCTATACAAATAATGACATGATAGGTGTCGAACTGGGTGGTGCTGTCAAGAACGTTATTGCCATCGCAGCCGGAATCATAGATGGTCTCGGTCTCGGACTAAACACAAGGGCGGCCCTGATCACAAGAGGACTTACAGAAATTCGCCGTCTGGGCTTAAAGCTTGGGGCCAACCCCCGTACTTTTGCCGGACTTGCAGGTATCGGGGACCTCCTGCTGACCTGTACCGGAGATCTTAGCAGAAATCACACCGTGGGCAAAAAGATAGGTGAAGGCAGGAAGTTAAATGATATCCTGTCGGAAATGCGAATGGTTGCGGAGGGTATCAAAACAGCCAAATCCGTTTACAATCTGTCTCTCAAGCTTGGTGTCGAAATGCCCATTTCCCACGAGATCTACCATATTCTTTATGACGATGTTTCACCGCAAGATGCCTTGCTCAGGCTCATGACCCGTGATCTTAAACAGGAGTTGGATGAACAGTAAAGCAATATTGACGGTTTCGTAAAAAATCCAACTTCTGCGTTGTGCTGCATTTCGTAGTCATTCAACGTACGATAAGTACGCCTCATGATTACAAAATTTGCACGCCTTGAATTTGAACTTTTTACGAAGCCGTCTAAATCGGACTTTTTACGAGTTCATCAATGTTAGATTTTGGAATTTAGATATTGGATATTGAACATGCCAAACCGCATAAGGGAGAAGGCCACAGACAGAGGCTGCGGGAAAAATTTCTTACTTCGGGCCTGTCCGGATTTCATGACTATGAGGTGATTGAACTGCTTCTGACGCTTGCAACTCCTCGAAAGGACTGCAAGGATGCTGCCAAGGCTGCCCTGAAACATTTTAAAACGCTACAGGGCGTGCTTGAAGCTTCTCCCAAGGCCCTTTGTGAAGTTAGCGGGATTGGCCCCAAAAATCTATTGGGAATCAAGCTGATAAAAGCTGTTGCTGACCGTTATCTTGAAAAACGGTTGATACGCAAAGAT
>JAZFVY010000260.1:0-8843 GCA_036447975.1 Desulfobacterales bacterium | reverse complement strand
TCAACGACCACCATCCTTAATCGGCCAGTTTTTGCATGAAAATTGATCGATTAAGACCGAAATACTGGTGTTTTTAGGCATCTTTTCTCTATTTTTCAATACGTTACTGTGGCCCGACCCCAGGCCTAAAATTCGATGATTATATCAAAGATAGAGGATACACTAACTTTGTATAAACAACCTAAGAAGGCTGACATTTGTCAAGTTATTAACTTATTTATAGGATGTCACCGAATATCAATACTTAGCCCTCCAGGAAGAGGGAGATTATGATGGACACAAACTTATTTTTAAGCGAAAGAGTAAGGGGTTAATCAGCTGCTATTGGCAGCAGCCGTACAAAAAGCGGCTGCTCTCCTGCTTCGCTCAGCTCGACCTGGGCCTGCCATTCATAGTAACCCTTGTTTTGCAGAATGACATCGTGCTTGCCCAGGGCAAGTTCCACCCGCATGGGGGTCTGTCCTTTATATATACCATCAATGAAGAGCCGAGCTCCCCCGGGATCGCTTTCGATCAACAGAAACGCCGGGGTTGTTTTTGGCATTGTGGTTAATGACTCACCGTGCTGGTAAACGGATTTATACAGTGCCAGGATATCGCGCAACTCAGGGGTTTGAACGAAGATACCACCGGTTTCATCGGCTAACCTCCTAAGAATATCTAAATACACTTTTTCTACCCGCGTAAAGCCCACCGCCAGAACGGAGATATTTAATTTTCCGAGGGCGTGGATGGCGTCTTTGAGGGCTGCTTTGCTGCCTTCGTCTTTGCCGTCGGAAAATAGAACCACGTGCCGGTTTTTGCGAACTTCGGTTTTGATGACCCGGCTGGCCTCAAGCAACGCATCGAATAAAACTGTTAGGGTGCCAGCCGTGCTAAGTTCATTGATCTTTGGTTTCAGTTGTTCATTTTGCGAAATAATACTGCTGATCATCTGGGTGGTATCATTGAAGCTCATCAATCCGATCCGGTCATTGGGACCCATGAGGCTGATAAATTCTGTGGCCGACCGTTTGATCCCTTCCAGGGGCCTGCCCTTTACCGACCCGCTGGTATCGATCACCAACAGAAAGACGGCCCCCTCAGGGGCACCAGGAAAAGGAATGGTGGGGGGGCGATCCAGTTTTAAAGCCACCGGCTCATCGTCTGGCGCCAGCAGATAGGGGCCGTGGGGGACGGTCAAGCCAGTCAACGTTTTACGCCTGAACTCAGCGAAGGTTCGCAAACTCGGGCTGATCGAGGCTGTGGTTCGGGGTGCTGCCGGTTTCTCATGGAAAGAAGCCAAAGCCATTGCTTCCTTTAGCTCAATTGGAGATAGCTTTGCTTTAGAAATCGCCTGCGGTGCGGCAACGTCCTCTGGGAATTGTTCGGGTGACAGGGAGGTAGCTAAAACTTTCATGGAAGGCGTTCTAGTGATTTTAGTCACCATCCGATTTGAGGCATTTGCGACCTGACGTTTATCAGAAGGCGCCCGCCAGTGAAGGGACAGAGCCACATTTAGAAGAGGAGTTGATGGGGTCTCCAAGGGGATAGGATCGGCCATTATATCGGTTTGCCGGTAATCCAACAAGGGGATGGGTTCCGGGCGGCTTGGAAGAGTTTTGGGTTGGGGCAGTACAATGGGCGATGAGATGGATACCACAGGCATATCTCTGATGACAATCACCTCCACGGGAACTAAGTCTTCAGACTTTTCTTCTTTGATCAAGTGGTATTGATACAGAAGGATCAGGGCGCATAGGTGAAAAAATACGGATAGAAAAAGATAGGGAATTGGCTTGCTTTGCTTCATCGATTCCTCCGATCTGTTCCGGCCGAAAGTTTCTATTGATTGGTGCCCTGCGGCGCCGTCACCGGGGCTTGACTCTCCAAGTGGATGGCGGATTCAAAATGACGCTCAGCTTCAGTATATTTGCCCACCTTCAAATAGAGCATTCCCAGATTATTATGGATATCCGGTCGCTGAGGATTTTGGGCTTCTGCTTGAGTGAGATAGCGAAGTGCTTTTTGATAGGATTCCTGCTGAAAGAAAAGTACGCCCAAATTATTCAGTGTATCCACATGCTTGGGATCCGCAAGCAAAAGGGTCTCATACTCTTCGATGGCACGCGCGTTTTGGCCTAGAGAGGCCAGAATCTCAGCCATTCGAAAACGCGCCGCCACGTTTTGGGGGTCCATACGCAGCAGTGTCTGATAAGCCGCTATGGATTTTTGCACATCCCCCATCGCCTGCAATACATGACCAAGGGCTAAAAGTGCCTCGGTTTGGTTCGGGTCCATGGTCGCAGCATTTTCATAGGCTTCGGCCGCTTGAGCGTATTCCTGCCTTGCCTCCAAAACAGCCCCTAAATTGTAATAGGCTTGGGCAAACTTGGCATCCAGGGCGACTGCTTTCTGAAATGCCGTTATCGCTTTGTCAAGAGAGCCGTTTTTCCAGTGGATCACGCCGATATTGTTTTGAGCTTGGGAATGACCGGGATTCAATTCGATAACCCGTTGGTAGGCCTCCAAAGCCTTCTGGTTTTGCCCCTGGTTGTCATAAAGCGTTCCCAGATTGTTGTGAGCTTCGGCAAAATCCGGTTTCAGTGTGATCGCCTTTTGATAATAGCCTTCAGCTTCTTCGATTTCGCCCAGGCGATTGCAGATAACAGCCAAATTAAAAAAGGCTTCGTACAGGGTGGGATCGATTTGGATGGCGTGCTGATATTCTAATTGAGCCTGTTGCGGTTTCCCCTGAAGGTCATAGCAAAGGGCCAGGTGAAAGCGAATACCGCCATGGTCGGGATTGATGGACTTGGCCTGAAGCAGGTGTTGAAGGGCTTGATCGAAAGCACCTTTTTCCCTAAATGCGACTCCCGTTCCCAGCCGTGCATCGACATTTTGGGGATCTGCTTTTAGCACACGGTGGTATTCTTTGATGGCGGCATCGGTTTGGCCTGATTCCATGAGAAGTTCGGCCAACTGGAGCCTGGCGTCGTGATGATTGGGATTTTGCCTGAGCGCCAATTGAAATTCCGTCATCGCCTCATGGAGATGATCTTGCGATTTATAGAGCAATCCGAGTTCATAAATGATATCGGGATCCATGCTACGGATGCGGAGCGCAAACCGATAGTGCTGCAACGCCTTATCCATCTGGTCAAGTTGGATATGGGTTTTGGCCAACGCCGTGTGGATCTCGGCCGATTTGGTGGGGTGTTGCTCGAGGGCTTTTTCATATTGTTCAAGGGCTGCGTGGTACCGTTTTTGCCGAAAAAGAGCGCCCCCAAGATTGTAATGATCTTTCCAGGATGGATCTAACAAAATGGCTTGGTTCAGGGCCTTTTCAGCATCTTCCCATTTGCCTTGGCGGGTAAAGATATAACCTAAATTTCGGTGGGCCTTGACACCGTCCGGGGCAAGACCGGCGGCTGTTTGGAATGCAGCGATTGCCTGATCTTCCTGCTCTTTCTTTAAATACGCGATACCAAGGTTAAGATGAAGATTGGCGTTATCCGGATTGCGCTTAATCTGCTTTTGGTAGGCCGTAATAGCCTTATCAAAATCGCCATTCTGCAAGTATGCCGATCCGAGCAGTCCATAAAGGTTCGGATAATCTGCATCCACGTCGGCTGCGTTTTGAAATTGATGAATTGCCTGGGTGTACTTTTTCAATCGATAGTAACTGATCCCTAAATTGATATAAGAGGAGGCCTTCTGGGCGCCGGCTGCCGGCACCAGCACCAAGAAAATCCAAACGACCAAAATCGTATGAATGAGCCGAGGTTTCATCTTAACCGCTTCCAAGATGGCCTTTCTTTCCGGGGGCAGAAAAGATTTGGCTATCATGTGATGAAATCGATCAGGGACCCTGCTTCTTAACCGTAATCAGAATCTTGTCGACGCCGGCGGTGTTGGCAATGTCCATGGCTTGGACCACATTGCCGTGAGGTACTTGTGCATCGCCCTTAATGACCAGCGTCACCCCGGTGCTGTTCTGGATCGTTCGGTGTAAAGCCCCCTGCAGGTCTTGTAGATCGATCGGTTTATTTTCGAGCAGCACCTGATTATCCTTTTTAATATACAGGGTCAGTGTTTGCTGCTGTTGCAGTTGACGGCCGGATGTTGCTTTGGGAAGGTTCATCTCCATGACCCGTTGTATTTCAAAAGTGCTCGTTAAAGCGAAAAAGATTAGCAACAGAAATACCATGTCTATCATGGGGATCATATCGATGACCTCGATGCTTTTGCGCTTACGCTCAACCTTGCCGCTATAGCCTCTGGTAACCTCTGTCAGAAAAGGAGTCTGCGAAGGGAAGAAGGGGGTCAACTCAGGGATTTTTCCCGCCAGTGTCCAGGTTTTCCCGCCGTCGGCAGAAATCATGTCTTCGATGCCGACCCGGCTTTCGTAAACCCATGTTCTCAGGGTTTTAAGTGAAACCGGTTTGAAGACCTTATTTTCTTGTCTGAGAATATACTCAACGTTCATGCTCATCACTAACGGAGATCAGGCGTCTTTTGGCCAGTTGCCCCATCATCCAGGATTTGCCTTTCTGGGCTTCAGTCAGCAGATAATCGATCCGGCCCTGAAAATAACTATGCATGAAAAAAGATGGTATTGCCACGATCAGGCCCGCGGCCGTGGTAATTAAGGCCAGTCCAATGCCTTTGGCCAGAACAGCTGGATCCGGCGCACTCTGACCGATGCCCAACGTGAAGAACACTTTAATCATGCCTATGACAGTTCCCAAAAGCCCCAAAAGAGGAGTACCACGGGCCAATGTGTCAAGCGCATTCAAGCGTTTTTCCAATGCGGGCAAGATGGTCACTTGAAGTTCTTCATCCATTACGCGTCGGGTTAAGTTCATTTCTTCTTCGATAGGCCTGTTAAAATGAGATTCCTTTTGCAACTCTTGCAAGGTCAGCAAAAATAGCCGCGAAATAAAGCCCCTTGTTTCTTCACACAGCACACCGGCTTCACTGAGTTTGTTGCCAACGACCAACGGCTCCAGCTTTTTGGTCAATTTTTTAATATTACCTTTGGCCCTACTGTAGCAGACCAACCTTTCCAGAATGATACCCAGCGCGAAAATCGAACACAGGGTAATGGGAATCATCAACACACCGCCCTTATGGAAAATCTCGATCAGAAGCATCTTTTAACCTTTATCATTCCGGCAAAATTCGTAACCTTTTAAGATTACAAGAATGATTTCAGAAAATTATTTTGATTTAAACCCAAATCCATTTGCGAGATAGACATACAGGAGAAGACGCATAACCCGCGATTACAATTTTACATTTTTGTCGTAAAATCTATATTATCCCTGTGAGATATCTTGCCATGATCACACAAATAAGTCAACGTGAGATATGTAATGGATAGCACACGAATCGGAATTGTTTAAATTTATGGGATCACTTCAAAATTTCACAACCCACGTGGCTAAAATTTAAACTGCACACTACGGCTATTAATCCTTGCACAATATCATTGAAAATGAACGAGGAATAGCAAAATCAAGTTGCAATTTTTTCGGGAGCCTATTTCAGATACATGCAATCTGGAGTATGAAAATAGATCTGAAGATGTGATATCGATTTGCATGTGTCAAGCCAAGTACTGGTCGGGACAGGTCGTGAAATCGAAAGTAAATTGGGGAGATCCGTGAAATATTGACATTAGCCCATATTTCTTGTATAGTGAAAGAAAATAAAAATTAATATAAAAAAAGAAGCTTCTTAGAAAGAAACTTATAGCAATCAAAAAAGCTTTCTTTTTTGAGAACTGTTAAATCGATTTCGTAATGAATGCGGTGCTTCTTAGGCACAGTCAAACGCTTCTAACTTTCATTTTTCGCCAACCCTCTTTGATAAACCGCTTCTCCCGGTTTAAGCCCCACTCCTTCATGGCCTGCATGTAAGCGAGAAGGTCGGTTTTGGCGAGTTTTTGTATTTCAGCGCGCTCCTGCGCTCTTCTCTGATGATCGTCCGGTGTAATGCCGACCCAGGTGGCATAGCCTTCATCGAAAGTCCTGTCTGCGGTAACCTCATCAGGAGAAAGTTCCATTACAGAGGCACGTGCTTTTAAGACCTCCAGGTTTAACTCCAGCACCCAGCCGTTATCCCAGACTCTGTGGTCACAATCCGTGTCAATATGTTGACTGCACCGGGGACAATAGACCTGCGCAATGGACGTTTCATCTAAAATCATCCTCCCGAAAAAAATTTCGGTAGTGTTTTGACCGCAGGCACATATTTTGCGATAACTCTGACACATAGCGAACCTCCTTTCAGAGACATCCCCTGTTAATCCATTAACGTTTCATCAAAGCGTTTCCGCCAGTTATCGGAAACGCACCGTCGGGTGTGTGTTTTCAGGTGCATTGATGGTTTGCAGCCTCACGCGAAATTCGTTTTCAGTTACTGAACTTTTCCAATGCCCGGTAATACCGGCGCTATACACCATCCCGATATACATTCCGATGATGACGATGCCCAGTTTGGCCGTATTCCAGCCATTTTTGCCCGTGCCTTTGGTTTTTAACTCCAGGGTTTCTTCGACCGGACAGACCAGCGTACATTCCATGCAACCGTTGCATTCCGGGCTGATAATATAACGCTTTCTATCCACCGGCAAATAATAAGGACACGCTTGGGAACAGCTTTTACAACCAATACAGGTATCGGGATTACGCTGAATCCGTGTCGGGCTGCATACGGCCAGTAACCCCATCAGCGCTCCATAGGGGCAAAGGTACCGGCACCAGACATTGCGAATAACGACAGACGATAGAACCAATACCGTTAAAACGACCACAGTTAAACTGGACATTCGGGTAAAAAAATGGAGCATTTTCACATCGGACATTTTGTAGTAAGAACTTTGCAGAAATCCGGAAATAGCAGGGCTGCTCATGGAAAATATGATCTTTACAAAAAACCCCAACAGCAGGTATTTGAGACCGCGCAAAGGAAAATCCAGCCAGACAGGAAGCTTATAGTTTTTCCCGAAAAGGTATCGGCCCAGTTCCCAGAGCCATTCGGAAAGGGTTCCCACCGGGCAGAACCATCCGCAAAACGATTTGCGCAATGCAAGAGAAATAAAACCTGCAAAGCCTAAGATCACCATGGCGGCCGGGTGAACCGGATCCCATACGCCGGTGAGAACAAAGAGCTTCCATCCCATAAGGGCTCCAATGGGAAGAAATCCCTCCACTCCAGGTGGCCTCTGTACGCTGATTACTCCACTGCCTGACGCTTGTAGAACATAGATAAAAAACTGGATTCCTATGGCAATGGTTAAAATAAATACACCCAATTGAATCCAGTTTCGTATGCCCCATGCATGGGATTTTCTCAGTTCCTCGTGCGGTGGAAGTGAGTTGTCGTTATATTTTGTATTTTCAGCTTCTTTCAATATCACACAAGCATTGCGGTTTATTTTTACAAAATCCTTTTCGATTATATCTGACCTATTTCACCCAATACCGCTTTTTCGTATTCCCCTGCCTTTTCCGATCTGAGCGTAGACTTGGGGCCTGATGTGATGATCTGGGCCGGAGAAGTATCCCGTTTAACGCCGGTAACATCAATCTTGACCGCCAGGGTCGCATCGCTGCAGTCCAGAGGCTCTTTAATGATTTCTCCCCGGCCGACAATGCCGAATCCGATATCGCCCTCATATAAAACTTCGAGAATCAGCCGCCCGTCCCGTTTGATGTTGGCCACCGTCTGCGAGGTTTTCACCATACCGGCGATAATGGTTTTATCATTAGGAGCGTAAAAAAGGGACATGGGAGCGGTATTGGGGGAACCATCCTCATTGACCGTCCCGATTACGGAAATAACACGATTTGGATTGTCGTTAAACAGCCCGCCAAGGTCGATAATTTTCTCTTCCCCTTTTTTGGCAATTCTCACTACAAGGTTATCGGATACAATTTTTGCCATAAAATCCCCCTTTCTTTTCACTCTATCACTTCATTTCTTTCTAAAATCATGCCTCGAAATTTTCCTATCCAAAGATTTGGAAACTCCTTTATCTCATCTCCTCCGTTAAATCCTTTTTATATTTACAATCCAGGGCCAAGGTTCTTTCTGCTCGTATTGCCACTCATACTTTCCTTTCTGCACTTTCTCAAAATGATCGTGCAGCGGCTTGGGGTCATGGTCAACTATAATCCTTAGAATCTCTCCTGGTTTTAGTGTATTCCAGATCTGGAATATCTTTTCTGGTCTATCAGAAGGCGGCGTCGACAGTAAATCTAAAGTTTCAATTTTGTGGCTCATATTTTCATGCCCTTCTTTTGATGCCAGGTATATCCCCTGGCCATAAAGTACACACCCCTTGGTTACGGGTTCGCATAACTTTTTTAACTTTTTACAGTAATCATTTGCCAGGTATGAACACCCACCGATCACGCCAATCTCCTTGTTTGATAATCATCTGCCTCAAACCCACTCTTCCTGCAAAATCTCTCCCTTCAGGCCGACCACCAAACATTTTAACGGCACCTTTCTCTGTGAAGCCTGGGCTGCCTGCTGGACCAATTGTAATAATCCCATACAGCAAGGAACCTGCATGATCATGACTGTAAGCGTATTGATCTTGGCGTCCTCAAACCAGGATTTTATCTTGTCCAGATAGATTTGTTGACCTTCATCCAGTTTGGGGCAGGCAATGGCTATGGATTTTCCCTTTAAAAATTGCCGGTGAAAATCACCAAGAGCATATGCCACACAATCTGCGGCAAGGAGCACATCTGATTCCTGATAATAAGGGGCCGTCGGAGAAATAAGATGCAATTGTATGGGCCACTGCCTCAGCTGGGACTCAACCGTACCGATTGTTTCTTCAGTAA
>JAZFVY010000259.1:0-9416 GCA_036447975.1 Desulfobacterales bacterium | reverse complement strand
TCTTCAGGCTTATCCTGGATGATCTCTGTCTGCCGGGTGACGAACTCTTCTCGAGCATCAGGCCCCGGCGGCGCCGATATAACCACCTCGGGGACCTCATCACCCCATACTGATATGATGCTGCGTAGATCCGTCACTGCAGATTTGTCAAAATGGACTGCCATTGCTGCTAAATTGAGGATTAACCTCGCTGCATTGTCAACAGGATAACATCCATATACAAATTCGTGCGGCAGGGCAAAGGGCAGGGTGCGATGCATCTCTTTAGGAAGGCTACGCTTTGGGAATACGGCCTCGGTTAACAACAGAGCGCGGAAGTTCCCGTTTTTAACCAGTATCATCTTCCAGCCTGGCTTTATGTTAGAAGACGCACCGAACCATACCGCAAGATCCAGTACGGGCAGGAGTTCACCTTTATGCTCGGCAGCACCCGCCACAACCGGCGTGGCATCCGGGAGCCGCCTATAAGGAAGAAGATCAATAACGCTTTCCACCTGAGAGTTCGGCAGACCATGGCGCACCCCAAGCAACAGGAACTCCCTTATCTCCACAGGTTTTTCACCGAAAAGACTGGAAAACCGGGATGCGGGCCTATATCTTTCAGGCAGGGGCGTTTCATCCTGATGCCCGGACACCAATGCAGAAAAATTGATGAAGGGGATAATCTCGCCCATCCGTAAGACCGCGTATTTCATCCATTCCAACCGGACAATGGGCGGCAGAGGTCTGACCGTAAAATCGTCACCCGACAGGGTCGCCTCGTCCGAATCTACAGTAAATCCGAATTGTTCACCGCCAAGGTCGGCAACAAGCATTATCTCCTGCGCTTCGTTGCAGGGCAATTTCAGGCGCTTAGACAGAGATATAACCGGCATTATCCTATCTTTGTAAAATACTATTCCCTTTACATAGGGTGGAGTAAGCGTCAGCCTGGATACCTGTTCCGGTCCTGTGGAGACCGCCTTTATACAGGAAGCTGAGACCGCAAAGGTTTCACCATTGGTTCGAAAAATTCTTACGTCCTTAATAGAAGACAGTTCTTCGGCCCGTGCCGTGCCGGAGACATCAAACTCAGGCATAAAAGGCTCAAGCTCTCCTTTACGCTTGCTGCTGTAAATAGTGGAGATATTGATTATGGGAACAGTTTCTCCTTCATGCAGGGCGCACGTATCAATTGCCAATGTTTTCAGGTAATCCGGCATGGGAAATACGGCATCGGAAGGGATGCTGACATGTTTTATCTCTCCTGCAACCGCAAGGCCTGCAAACCGATCTTCTTCCGACATTAGCAATAGATGCACCGGCAGCTTCCTGCTTATCGGCGGGAACCCTATGCAAACACCCAGGTCAAAAAGTGCTACCGTGCTGCCGTCAAAGTCAGAGACGCCTGCAAAGGATGCAGGAGTCAACGGAAGCTTGTGGACATTCTCCAGCTTTTTAATGGATATGACATGGTCCTTCCATACCCCGCATTTAGACCCGTTAAAATTCAGAAAAAAAAGTTCTCTCATAATGCCTACCAAAGAAGAAAGTGACGCATTGCAAAGAAGCAAAGTAATGGAAGTGCGGCACAGGGACCGCCCTTCCATGCGCAAGTAATGTAGCCTCCTGTGCGCATAAAAAAGGAAATAAAAAATGATCTTTCAGTAATTTTCCATATTAATCTTTGTCCAAAATATCCCTTATTTTATTTGAAAGAACTCCAATATTGAATGGTTTCTGGATGAAACCACTACAACCCAGTTTAAGTATCTCGGCTGCCTGGCCATCAACGCTGTATCCACTTGAAAGCAGCACCTTAATTCCAGGATTGACCTCTTTCAGCTTTTTATAAAGTTCTCTACCGCTCATGCCCGGCATAATCATATCCAGGATAACAATATCAATCTTTTCCCGGTTTTTCTGGTAGACTTCTATGGCTTCTTTACCGCAACTTGCCTGCAATACCTTGTAGCCCATTGATTTCAAGATATCCTGACCTACATCTATAATTATATCCTCATCATCTACAAAAAGCACAGTCTCAGACCCCTTTACTATTTCTTCAACCAGATCCTTCCCATCTATGACCTCCTTTTCAGAAGCAGGAAAATAGATGTTAAATTTTGTACCTTCACCTTTATCACTGTAAACGTCTATGAACCCACCGTGATTTTTTAT
Organism: Desulfobacterales bacterium; assembly: GCA_036447975.1. Lineage (GTDB taxonomy): Bacteria > Desulfobacterota > Desulfobacteria > Desulfobacterales > UBA11574 > JAUVVL01. Next base: position 7,256 of record JAZFVY010000259.1, on the reverse strand, counting down.
TATTCCATAAGCGGACGCTAACCCTAACCCCGTACCTCTTCCAATTTCCTTGGTGGTAAAGAATGGTTCGAATATTCTCTGCTGGATGGGTTTATCCATGCCAATCCCAGTGTCAGTTACAGAGATTTTCACATAATTGCCTGGTTCCACCTGATGCATGTTGCTATCGCTTTCACCAATTATGATGTTTTCCGTTTGGATGAAAAGATCTCCGCCTCCGGGCATAGCCTGCAAGGCATTGACATAAAGATTCATTAGCACCTGTTCAATCTGCCCCCGATCAACATCTGTTGCCCAAAGGTCCTGTTCATATTGCCCATGGACACTAATCTCCTTGCTGGTGCGACCAAACAATCGATTTTGCTTTTTTATGATCTCATTTAGATCTGTTGTTTTAACCTCATACTTTCCGCCTCTGGCAAAGCCCAAGAGTTGTTTGGTTAGTTCTGCTGCACTATTAACATAATCCTCTATGCCTTTGAGATGTTCAGAGTGGGAATGGAACAAATCACTTTCCATTAGCATCAAATAAGCACGGCCCTGGATACCCATAAGCAGATTGTTGAAATCGTGGGCAATGCCACCTGCCAGGGTTCCCAAGGCCTCCATCTTCTGGACTTGCTGATATTTGGCCTCCATCTTTTTCTTTTCTGAAATATCACGAACAACAAAAAGTGTGCCGGAAGGCTTGCATTCGTGATCATCATAGCGCGAAGCACTTATGCTGACATCTAATAAGTGTCCATCTTTGGTGAAGCGTTTTGTTTCGAAACCATGACAGGGTGTCCCGTTTTCTACAAGATCCTTGATGATTGCCATGGCAGATTCCCTTTCAGATTCTGGGAGAAATGGTATGCGCTTTCCTTTTACTTCATCAAATGTCCACCCAAAGATTTGAGTAAACGCAGGGCTTATATAACTGGTTCTTCCTTCCAAATCACAGATTACTATGGCATCGGCAGATGAATGTAAAAGAGAATGATAAACCTCTTCTGCTCTTTTGGATTCAGAATAAAGGGCCCTGTATTTTTCTTCACTCTCTCTCAGAGCCTCCTCGGCTTGCTTACGATCATCTATTTCCTGCTCCAGTTGCTTATTCGTTTTTCTTAGCTGAGCAGTACGCTCTTCCACCCTGTGTTCCAACTCGTCGTGAGCTTTAAACAACTCTTCATCCGCGTGCTCACAGTCAATCATTTGCTTTTTTAGTTTTTTATTTTTATCAGACAGTTCAACGTTTTTCTGGATGACATTTTCATATGTGGCAAGTAGGAAATCGAGTATCTGGACACGACCTGAACTGATAGAATGCTTTTCTCCTGCAAAAAAGACCTCAATATCTGTTTTGAAGTCTTGTCTCTTTCTCATCTTCTTGTTTACAAGAATATACTCGATTCGCGAGAGCAATAACTGCTCGTCGTAAGGCTTTGAGATAAAGCTGTCGGCCCTGGATTTCAACCCTTTAATAATATCTTCCGGCTTGGAAAGTATGGACACAAGGATAACCGGGATATTTTTCAGGTCGTCACGGGTCTTAATTTCCCTGCAAAGTTCGTAGCCATCCATCTCCGGCATCATAATATCACTAATGATTAGGCTGGGTATGTGCTCCTGAAGGCGGGAAAAGGCTTCCACCCCGTTATGGGCAACCGATGTACTGTAACCGTTTTCTTCCAGGATGGTTCGGAGTTTGAGAGCTTGTGCAGTACTGTCTTCAACAATCAAAATCTCTATTTCATTTGGATCCAGCTTGTGAATGGCAGGCATGGGAACCTTCATGTTAACAGGACAGGCATTTTTTACTCTCAATAATAATTCTTCAGGATCGATCGGTTTTTGCAGGTAATCATATGCCCCCAACCGAAAGGCCTCGTTTGCCGTTTCCAAAGAGGCATAACCAGTAATCAATATAAAGGGGATATGGGGGTGCTTTTCCTTGATTTTTTGTAAAAGCTCCAAGCCATCAGTATCATCCATGACAATATCAGAAATTACCAGGTCATATGCTCTTTTCTCCATCAGATCTATAGCATGAGAAGCGCTTTCCGAGTCATCAACGAGATAGCCTTCGCCTGATAACAGCAATTTCAGGTACTTATTAATGACAGGATCGTCGTCTACCAATAAGATTTTATATGCTTCCATCATGTACTTTCGGAATAATGGTTTCGTATTATCCAAAGTTTTAAAAAGAAGTCAGAGGTCTGCGGCACAGTGGTGATCGGCATCATCCCGATGATCTCTTTGATCTATAAAATGCCGATGCCATACTCCTCATTGGCCATGGTGAAAGCCAGGTGTTTCCCTTCCCTGTCTGCCATGACCTTTACAGCCTGATCCATTTTTTCTGTTAATTCTGCCATTGTTTATTGACCTTCTTTTGAATTGTTGTAATTATTGTTTAAATTCATAAGCATTTTGTTCAAAACTGAAGCGACATCATTAACGTCGCTGTCAAGATAACCTAAAAACCGGGGGGAAAAAGCGTGTCCCTTGGCAATTGTCTCCTTGCTCCTGTCCGGCAGGATGAGGAGAGAGCGAAGACCTGAAAACAGATGCCGGATGGAATAAAGTTCCGCCAACTCTGCCCGGGTTCTGGCCAGAACAACGGCAACAGATGGTTTGTTACCAACCTGGAGAAGCCTGTCGGCCAAGATGTCGATCTTTCGATAAACTTCTTTGTCTGCGCCCAGAATCGTAGTTTCAATCACCTCCAGAATCTGTTCTTCAAACTCTCCGGGCTCCGGCAGGTATAAAATTACACTGTTCATCATCGCTCCTTTTACTCGTCGTTCTTGATCAATTGACTGATGTTTTTAGCTTATTCTACAAGAAGCGTGCCAGGATGACTCAAAATGAAGTATTCTATATTATTTCGGAGGGTTTGGAAATTTAAGCGGGGATTTTGGAAAGAAAATGAACATCTATTTTGCAGGGGATTTGTCCTGTTTTCCGGGACTCTGTCCTGTTTTGCGAGACTGTGTCCTGTTGTAGAGGACGTTTTTCGACTTAACGCGTTAGGATAAATATCAGGATGTTGTGGATGAAAAGGAGTCTATCAGAGCCACATTAATTGTACTTTTTTAAAAGAGAGTATAACCGGGACCGTGAGATTCCGGATATGCGGCAGGCTTCTTTGATATCCCCCTGGGTAAGTGACATCAATTTTTCCAGATACCGGCTTTCGGATTTTGCAACAGCAGCTTCGCGATAGTCTTTAAGCTGGGGAAGCGTTCCTGGAATATCATGTACTATTTTCGGATCGGTTTTGGCTCCTTTGCCATTTTTGATTGATGTCCGAGCCAGATGAACTCGAATGTGCGTTGGAAGGTGTTTGGGGAACAAAGTGGGCTCTCCCTTAGACGATACAACAACCCTCTCCATTGTGTTGATAAGTTCCCGAACATTGCCCGGCCAGTCATAGCGCTCTATTGTTTCGAAGAACTCGGGAGAAAAACCCTTCATCTCAGTTCCGGATTCCCAGGATAGTTTGTCCAGATAATTTATTGAAATTTCTCTAATGTCTCCAGAGCGCTCCTTTAAGGGAGGCAGATAGAGTACCAGAGCTTTTATCCTGAACAGAAGGTCTTTCCTAAACTGTCCTGCAGCAGCCATTTTATCCAGATCCCTGTTGGTTGCTGTCACCAGTCGAAAATCACTTTCAATCTCCTGCAGGCCTCCCACAGATCTAAAGCGGTGCTCCTGAAGAACCCTAAGGAAGGACTTCTGGAGGGTGATTGGAAGTTCGCCCACCTCGTCCAGGAAAAGAGTCCCCCCATCAGCCTGTTTGACCAGACCCGTGTGTCCTTTGTCCGCCCCTGTAAAGGCGCCCTTCTCGTGACCGAAGAGTATGCTTTCTACAAGCTCGTCAGGAAGGGCTGCACAATCCACTACGACAAAGTTTTTCTCTGACCGCTCACTATTTTCATGGATCGATTTTGCAAAGAGTTCTTTCCCTGTGCCGGTTTCTCCGGTTATGAGGACGTTTTCTTCGCCACTCGCAGCTTCGGCCAAAATGTCAAGGCATTCCTGTAACTGCGGACTGCTGCCCAGGATACCCTCATGCTTCAGTGCCGACTTTGGTTTTTTCTTTTGTTTTTCATCGCGATATTGAAGCGCACGAGTCAATGGCAGCGTCAACTCCTTTATCGATGATGGTTTTTCAATGTAGTCCCAGGCGCCGATTTTGATCGCCAGTTCGGCCCCGTCAGGCTCCCCCTCAGACGTAAAAATAATGATTTCAGGCGAGGAGGGTGTCTTCATGATGTCCGGCATAGCTTCTAATCCACTTCCGTCAGGCATGTTAACGTCAAGATACACAACGTCAAATTTTGTAGATGATACTTCTTTGAGTCCGTCCTCAATGGTGAGTGCATATGCGGAGTCATGTCCTAAGCGTCTGAACTGGCGGCAAAGCATATCGCACAGCATACTATCATCATCAATGATTAAAATTTTGGCCATGACCACTTTCCGGGTTATGAGTAACGGGCTATATATTGAAGGTTTTCTGTTTTTAGCTAACAACAGGCCATTAATCAAGTTTTTTCAGTCTTTTTCAACATACTGAGTCAAAATCTGAACCCAAAGAACCCTGACCTGAGGACGGTTTTCAGATCTAAATAAATTTATTCATCCAAAAGTCTCCGGATAGTCTTTGCCATTTCACGCATGACAATCGGCTTTAGGGTCAAAGATTTTATCCATAACCTCACGGTTCATCCCGTGACCCGTATCACTTACTTCCAGTTTTATATATGAACCCGGCTCCAGGCCTTCATAATAAACCGCCGATTCAGCATCGAATTCCATATCGCTTAATTGCACTTCCAAAACACCTCCACCAATAAACATGGCATGCAGGACATTGGTGCAAAGATTCATCAATATCTGATGAATCTGGGTCGGGTCGGCCAGGATGACATCTCGATCAGCGATGATTCTTTGACGAATTTTAATAGTAGAGGGTAACGAAGGCCGTAACAGTTTTAATGCTTCCCTAACGATCAGGCTGACTTTTACCGGTTTTGACTCATGTTCGGTTTGCCGGCTAAAAGCGAGAATCTGTTTTACCAGATCCCTGGCGCGATGACCTGCCTGAATGATTTGATCAATGCTGTAACGAGCAGGACTTTGTTCAGGGAGGTCATCTATAGCCATATCGGCATTACCTAATATAGCTGAAAGGATATTATTAAAATCGTGGGATATTCCTCCCGCCAGTGTTCCAATTGATTCCATCTTATGGGCTTGACGTAGTTGTGAGTCTAGTTCTTTTCTTTTTTCCTCCGCATATTTGATTTCCGAAACATCTTCATGGGTGATAACTATATTTATGACCTTTCCACTTTTATCTTTTAGTGGATATATCCTTGTGCTTAACCATCGGACCCTTCCTTTACCTTTTGCTTCAGTTTCCCCTGTGGGATCAAATTTGTATATCGGAACCTTCATCGACTCTCCGGCATACGCCTTTTTCACATAGTCCATCAGACCAGTATCTTCGACCTCTTTACTTTTTAGCACGTTGAATTTGTTAACGGTAGTGATAGCTGAAAACCCCCACAGCTCCTCATAAGCATGGTTGACTTCTATCTGGAGTCCATCAATATTGTACAGTTCGATAACGGCAGGAGATTGATGCATCAATGCCTTGAAACTCTCCTCGCTCTCCTGTTGCGCTTCTTCTGCCTGCTTTTGAAGTGTGAAATCCTGACCAGAACTTAAACTGCCGATAACAGTTCCATCATCAGTTTTTTCGACGGTGTTGTTCCATAACATATATTTCCTTTCACCTGCTTTTGTAATCACTTCATTCTCAAAATACTCAACTAGTTCCATCTCTCCTGCAATCACTTTGTTGTGGATATTAATAACCATATCTCTTTGTTCTGTCGGGATGACCATTTCAAACCAGTTCTTGCCCAAAATTTCGTTTTCTTCATAACCTAAAACATCACACCCACGCCTGTTGATCAGCGTTACGACTCCAGTGGGATCAAGACACAATATTATTGCTTCCGAAATAGAAAGATATTTTTCAGCCCTTTCCTTTTCATGGACAATTTCTGCTTCAGCCCGCTTTCGTTCAGTGATGTCTGTTATTACGGCAAAACTCCCGTTAAAGTTACCCTCACTATCAAAAATTGGTTCCGGTGAAATGATGGTGTAAATCTTTTGTCCGTCTTTCCGAGTCCATACAAGCTCATAATGTCCACGCTCCCCTTTTTTTCTTTTTTCAATTTGTTCTTTCAAAATACCCTGATTGGTCTTATCGAGAAAATAGCTGGCAGGACGTCCAATAATTTCATCCTTTGAAAATCCCAACATCTGAGCAAATTTATCATTGGCGTATGTGTTCTCATTGTTTTTATCATATACTCCCAAGCCATCATTCATTCTCTCTATCAAGAGGCGATATTTTTCTTCACTCTCTCGCAGCGCCTCATCTGCCTGTTTGCGTTCGGTGATATCTTGTACAGTTCCGTAGAAACTTAAAGGTCTGCCTTCCTTACTATAATCAACCTTACCTATAGCATGTACAATACTCTCCTTGTTTCCTGGTAAAACAATTCGGAATTCTATGTTGTATGGCTTTTTTCTTTTCAGTGCATCCTCAACGCTTTTATTTACAAGGTCCCTGTCTTCAGGATGAATGGTTTTCTCAAAGTTTTCGTAGGAGGGAACGACTTCAGGAGGGAGGCAAAAAATCCTGTAGTTTTCCTTAGACCATTTCAATTTATTAGTTTGAATGTCCCACGACCAGTTACCTATATGAGCTACACTATGTGCCGCCAAAAGTTGGGATTCGCTCTCCCGCAGCTTTTTTTCTGTCTGCTTGCTTTGTTTTATTATGAATTGTGCGTAGAGCCCAAACAAGATGAATAAGGATGAGATAAGAAAACGCATCCAAATTTCATGTAACCCTGGTCTTAGTGCTTGCGCTATAAAAGTTCCATCGCCGAATACAAAAACATGTATAAAGGATTCAAATACCCAAATGAGAATGCTAAGTCCAATTCCAATCAACAAAAATTGATCGGTTATACTATTAAGATTTTTGATTTTATCTATCATCATTTTTCTCCAAAGAAAATTGGCCCGTAAAATAAAAAAAATCATAACCATTGTATTTTCTAATACATTTTATGAGCCTTTACTTATTTCGTAATTGTTCCCTCGCTGGATTTGATTGTCGTTGGGCACTTGAAGATATACCACAGTTGTTTGTGAGTTTAAAAAACTATCTCCCAAGGATA
>JAZFVY010000258.1:0-6659 GCA_036447975.1 Desulfobacterales bacterium | reverse complement strand
GCTTCCCCTTCTGAAGCAATAAGCAATGTATCCCTGTCTAGCAAAGGACGAATGTTTTTGAGTCTCAAACGGCTGGGCAAGGTTGGGTCGATCAATACCATTCCTGCCACCCTCTCCAGAATGGAGGGATGCTGATCCAGGAAATCGAGCACAATTGCCCCGCCCATGGAGAAACCTATGAGCCCACATCTCTTTTCGGAGGTGATCTGCGAGACTACCCTGTCAAGTTGATAGAAGAATGAGGAACCCTCAATATCAGGGGCGAAAAAGTTCGGATTGATTGCAATATGCCCGAAGTCGTGGGTTGCAAATTCCCGAAAATACGGTTCCATACTGGATTCATTGACTCGGGACTGGCGCAACAAAGTGTATGACCAGACCCCGACCTGTTCGGGGTAGCCCAGAACTGAGACGGCTATGAATCGTTTCTCAAGCGCGTTGGGAGTGGCCAGAACCCAATACTCCTTTCCTATGCGTTCATCCGTTTCGAATATCTTATGCGCCACGTTGGCAGCAAGCATGTTCGCCACGATTGCATCCACGTTTGTCCTCAAACGCGCTTCTTCTTCAGTCGAACCGTCCGGTGCAGTCATAGCTTCAAGTTTGGCCATGGATTCTCCTTTCGCTTGATTGCCAGAAAGACACGATGAAACGCGACAAATAGCCATTGCATTCATCGATTGGTTAGTTGATTAAAATTCTTTTATACCACAAATCCCAACTCACCGTAAAGCATGTTTATTTTAATTTGTTGAACTCTAAATTTATAATTCTTCAATAATTTGAATCCTACAATGCGCCTAAAGCGAGACGGCGAATACGCTTTCAACGTATTGAGAAACGAATTCCCCGTATGGCGTGCATCGATAATGGATCCTGCCGGGATCATTCCGGAGACCTGACGAAAAAACCCGTAATGGAAAGATTAATGTTGACTTTGTTGGTCAACTTTGTTAACTAAACAATAAAATTACTTCAATTGAGTATTATATCTCAGTTGAGAACTATTTAACAGAGGTGGTCAGCAACATGTTTTCACTCTCAAGCAAGGGAAACTACGGTATTGCAGCGATTTTGGAACTTGCCGCCAATTATGGCAACGGCCTGCTCCATCTTAAAGACATTGCGCAGAAAAGAAATATCCCCAAACACTATCTGGTGCAGCTTCTCAATGGTCTTTTAAAAGCCGGCCTTGTGAGAAGTGTTCGTGGCAATAAAGGGGGGTATGAATTAAATGATGATCCTGCCAATGTCAGCTTTCTTCAGGTACTGGAAATGCTGGAAGGTGAAATGGAACTTGGAAAATCCTATCCTGGAAATGATGCCGTCAAAGAATTGTTTAAAGGGGCCGAAATAGAAATAAAAAAAATATTCGATGTTACCCTGTCAGAATTGCTGTTAAGGCAGCAGCAGTATGATAACAACGTCATGTTTCATATATGAAAGGATCCGTTATGAAAATCACAATTAATGGGGAAGATTACTTAGCCGCAAAAGAAACCATTACGATTATAGAGCTTCTCGAAGAAAGAAATGTTGCAAGGCCTGAAACGGTTTCGGTTCAGATCAACGGCAGTTTTGTTAAACGCAAGGATTTCGGCACCACGGTTGTTAAAGAAAATGATGAGGTCGACTTTATATTTATGATGGCGGGAGGAGCTTTTCGATGAAGGTCTTTGTTGCCAAAGCCGTACATGGAGTATAGCATACTAAAGATATTTTCGGAGGCGCAACCACCCTTGGAGGTCTGGTCATTGTTTACTGCGCTTTTGACTGAGAATATTGTTCAAGGTTAAGATTGTCGGTCGGTATCGAAAATGTTGAAGATATTATTGACGATATAAACCAGGAGCTTGAAGGACTATGATCAATTTTACGGAAGCACAACTTGAACGTTACAGCAGACACATCATTCTAAAAGATGTTGGTGTGGAAGGACAAGCTAAAATCATGAGCGGCAAGGTTCTGATTATTGGCGCCGGCGGTCTCGGTTCACCTGCAGCTCTGTATCTGGCAGCCGCAGGCGTGGGGACCATTGGCATTGTTGATTCCGATACGGTGGAGCTTTCCAATTTACAACGACAGATCATTCACTTTACCAAGGATCTTTATACCCCTAAGGCAACATCGGCTGCCGAAAAGATGGAGGCGCTCAACCCTGAAGTGACAATCAAAACCTATTATACGTTTGTCAGTGCCGACAACATCCGAGGAATTATCCGAGAGTACGATTTTGTAATTGACGGCACCGATAATTTTGCTGCGAAATTTTTAATCAACGATGCCTGTGTGATGGAAGGCATTCCCTTTTCCCACGGCGGAATCCTTCGTTTCAACGGCCAGACCATGACGGTCTTGCCGGAAGAATCCGCTTGCTTGCGTTGCGTGTTTGAAGAGCCTCCTCCCAGAGATGCCGTGCCGACCTGCGCTCAGGCCGGGGTGCTCGGCTCCATTGCCGGTTTGTTGGGAACCATACAGACGTCCGAGGCATTGAAGTTTCTAACCGGGGCGGGTACGCTGTTGACCGATTCAATGCTCTTTTTCGATATCCTGACCATGGAGTTTATCAAACACAAACTTGGAAAGAACAGGGAATGTGGATTATGCGGGGAAGCGCCGACAATTCAGGAACTCATTGATGAACAACAGCCTGTCTGTGATTTGAGACCAACATGTTGAGAGAAAAGATATGCTGAAAATATCTGAAAAGGTCATTTCCGGCATTATAGCCCATGCAAAAAAAGATGCGCCCATTGAAGCTTGCGGTTATCTTGCCGAAAAAGAAGGAGTTATCATTCATCAGTACAGGATGAAAAATGCGGATGCATCGGATATACATTTTTCCCTTGATCCCGAAGAGCAATTTAACGCTGTTCGGGACATGCGAGAAAGGGGGCTCAAGCTTGTGGCGGTATATCACAGTCATCCGATCACACCGGCCCGCCCTTCAAAAGAAGACATCAGGTTGGCCTATGATTCTGACATAAGCTATGTGATTGTTTCCCTGTCTGAAGGATCGGAAACCCTAAAATCCTTCAAAATACGTAACAATCATGTAGAGTCCGAAAAAATAGAAATTGTCCAGGATCAACAAGAAGGCTTTAGAAATGGTCTAAAACAAATTGCAAAAGGTCGGTCGGAAGATGAAAACCATTCGGACCTAAAGGCAAGCATCTCTAACCGCAACAGGAGCAGCCAAAAAACAGAAAGCGGTCTGGTCCGATTCTATGAAATACCGCCAACCCTTGAAGCTGAAATCGACGAATTAGAGGTACAAATTCAAAGATACAATGAAGGAGAAATCCCTGCCAGGGAATTAAAAGCGCGTCGCGTACCTTTTGGGGTCTATGCCCAGCGCACAAAAGGCACCTACATGGTTCGCATCAGGGTTCCCGGCGGCTGTGCAACACCCTTTCAGCTTAAAATGGTTGCCGGACTTTCCGATAGATACGGAAACGGTTCGGTTCATATCACGACGCGTCAGGGACTCCAGATCCATGATGTGGTGTTGAAAGATATTGTTGAGGTCATTCGGCAACTGAATGAAGTCGGCTTGGCCACCAGGGGCGGCGGCGGGAATACGGTACGTAATATCACGGCTTCATGGAACGCCGGAATATCAGAAGATGAAGTCTTTGATGTTACCCCCTACGCCCTTTCCCTGACAAGCCGGTTAATTGCTGAATCCGATTCCTGGCTTGTACCCCGCAAATACAAGATATCCTTTTCCAACTCCGAAGATGATAATGCTGGCGCCATCTTCAATGATCTTGGCTTTATTGCCCATGTTAAAAATGGAGCAAAGGGATTCAGAGTCTACGTGGCCGGCGGCATGGGATTAAAGCCTCAGGTCGCACATCTGCTGCACGATTTTATTCCGGCGGATCAAACCTACATGGTAGCCAAAGCGGTAAAACAGCTTTTTTCAAAATACGGAAACCGCAGAAACAAGCATGCCGCACGGCTTCGGTTTCTCTGGAACAAGCTTGGCAGAGATAAATTTGTTGAATTGTACCACCAAGAGCTTGAGGAACTGAAAAAGCAGCCGGTTGAACCTTTTATTGTAGCAAATATGGACAACGAACCAGCACCGAGCCCACCTATTGAGCCGGTTGAGATACGGTCTCCTGATTTTGACCTCTGGAAACATCGGTTTGCAAGAAAGCAGAGGCAGCCAGGATTATACGCTGTTTTGACTCCGGTGCTTCTTGGAGACCTCAGCAGTGAATACGCCATCGAACTGGCCGATTTTCTGATTAATTTTGGCGAAAACGTGCTGCGCTTCACCACCCAGCAGAACCTGAACATCAGGAACATTCCGGGTGACTATTTAGGAAATGTTTACCAGGTTGCCGTCGCCATATCAGATATGTCAATCGGGCCGGAACTCATGGCCAATTGCATTGCCTGCAAAGGGGCAAACACCTGCACCCTCGGCATCTGCCTTTCTCAGGGCGCCCTGCAGGCAATATTCAGAAAACTCATAAAATCGGAACTGAATCTTGATGAAATCAGTGATCTGAAGTTGCACATTTCCGGATGTCCCGATACCTGTGGACTTCACTCAACGGCTGATATAGGGTTTCACGGCAAAGCCGCACGTAAGAACCAGATTATGTATCCGGCTTATAATATAGTTGCCGGATCAGTCACCAAAGACGGGCACTCGCGTCTTGCAAGAAAAATCGACATGATCAACGCCCGCGATCTGCCTGATTTTGTGGCCGAGCTTTTAAACCATTATCTTAACAAAAAGGACAAATATGCTTCATTTGCTCACTACATCGATGATTGCGGCGAAGCGGATATCAGGATCATCTGTGATAAATATCGCGACATCCCTGATTTTGATGATGATATGAAATACTATTTCGACTGGGGAGCGAAGGAAGTTTTCTCGGTTGTTGGCATGGGCATAGGGGAATGCTCCGCCGGATTGTTTGATCTCATCAATGTGGATCGCGATTTGATAAAAAAACTCCGAGAGGAAAGAAAATCGTTTACCGACAGCAGTAAAATCGATGAGGCGTTGTATAAAATGACCTTCTCGGCATCACGGATGCTTTTAATTACACGGGGTATTGAAGCACAATCCGACCGTGAAGTGTTCAATACATTTGACAAACATTTTATTGAAGCGGGCTTAGTTGACGGGCGGTTTAAAAAGCTCGTTACAGTTGCGCACAACAGGGATTTTGAGCAATTGAGAAATATGGAGCATCAGGTTCATGAACTGACGACCTCAATGGAGGCATTATATGAATCCATGGATGATTCACTTCGCTTTCCGAGCGAGAAGGAAAAACAAATTTACGAAAGCGACATGATGGATCGCACTGCGGATAATGACGAAGAAGTATTCAGGGATTATCGCGGTGTTGCCTGCCCGATGAATTTTGTAAAAGTAAAACTGGATCTCGCCATGATGACAACAGGCCAAACGCTGAAGGTTCTCCTGGATGACGGAGAGCCCATCGAAAATGTTCCGAGGTCTGTAGCCGATGAAGGGCATGAAATCGTAGAGCAGAAAAAAACAGTTGATTACTGGGCGGTGCTCATTAGAAAAGGATAGAAGTTATTTGCTTGGGTCTAAAAACCCGGTCCTCAGGGCCGGGTCTCTTTACTTTAGGATAGCGTTGAGAGAACCGCTTTTAAAGCCGTCTAAATCCAGCGCAACGTAAGTAAACCCCAATTCATGAAATTTATTACAGATCTTTTCACGATTTTCTATTAACTTCACAAAATCTTGTGGAAGGACCTCAATCCTGGCCGTATACCCGTGATGGCGAACTCTTAGCACCCGAAAACCGAGATCGTATAGGAAATCCTCGCCTTTTTCGACTTGATTTAGTTTTTTCATATTTACTTCTTCCCCGTAAACAATTCTGCTGGACATGCAGGGCGTGGCGGGTTTATTAGTAATTTTAAGGCCGTAATAAGCGCATAAAGCACGGATTGTTTTTTTATTAATGCCCAATTCAATATATGGAGATAGAATATATGCTTCGCGGGCAGCCTGAATACCCGGCCGGTAATCCCCAAGATCATCCAGGTTGGCGCCGTAAAAGACAGGCCAGGACTTTTCACCCGAAGTCCTCTCCAGCTGTCCTCGGAGTTCCTTAAGTTTTTCGAACAGGGCTTTTTTGCAATAATAACAGCGGTTGGCCTGGTTGGCCCGGTAGAAAGGATTTTCCATCTCTCCCGTCCGAACTATTCGAACAGGAATGCCGTGATCCCGCGTAAAATTCAGGGCTAAACGAAATTCCCTGCGACCAAGAGAAGGGCTGTCGGATATGGCTGCCACCATCTTGTTCCCCAGCGATAGATGCGCAACATAAGCCAGCAGAGCACTGTCCACCCCTCCACTGTATGCTATAATGGCACCTTTATATCTTATAAAATATTCTTCTAATTTCGGAGCAAAGATTTCCGGAGCCGTCTTTTTTTCCAACCTCTTCAATTCAGCCATTTACTTCTTTTCACGTATTAATTTAGCTTTTTGAAAAACGTGTCCCACATGCATTCGGGTGATTCGGTTTTAAAGTGGGTCACTGTTTGACACGGTTTAAAACCGGTCTCAGTCTCCTTTTATTGTGTAAATAAAATCTGTTTTATTCTTTAATGAAGTAAACGTTTGCATTCATCAACTGGGTTCTCAT
>JAZFVY010000257.1:0-7108 GCA_036447975.1 Desulfobacterales bacterium | reverse complement strand
ATTAACTCCCGGCTCGATTCATCTCGATAACCCCGACAGACGCTCATACATACATTCCCCCGTTACAGGAAATGACCTGGCCGGCGATATATATCGCTTGATCCATTGATTGATTGATAGGAACTCGTTTTTTGAGAGCGGGTAGATTGAAAGTTTAAGATTGTGTATGAAGCTCATATAAACCGCAACATTTGGAAGCTCATCGTTTGAGGTGACAATCCAAGCTCCAATACCAAAGGCGAGTCGGGTTGTCAATCCACATTTATAAACAAATCATGAAAGCATTTTCGCACACATCAAATATGACTGACTATAATAAATGGAAAATAGATGAACTGAATAATAAAACAAAATCATAATTATAAAAACTGAAGAATATCATTTGCAAGCGATACTCGAATTTGATTTGAAGTGACTGCGGACTTTGGCAAGCTGTACGACATAAAACCTGTATTTTCAATTATTATTAAATAGTTATCTGCATGTTTAGTTTCTTATATTTCCTTTGTTGTCAAGCTTTTTTTATTCTGAAAGCCATGGCGCTGCATCACATTCGCCATAGCTTTGTGGTAAACTCCTTCCTTGACCCACACGACCTAATCCAGTACGTTATAAATTTTTCATTAATATCATCTTAAATGTAGCAGTTGCTACAACCAATTGTTAATTATTCATTTATTGTTCAATTAGTTTTAAAATCATCATATTCTTCTTGCTGGACAGTTGGCCAATCACCTAAGACAATGGACAATTCAAAGCTCGGGCATAACCCGCGTATAGCTGATAAAGGAAACCAAAGATGAATCTAAAAATCGATTTGAACAAAAAAAAATACAATGCCCTCGAAACATTGTTTAAAGACCATGGCTACATGGACTACAGGTGGTTCGATCCTGAGCAGATTGTGGTGGCGCAATGGGTCCGGATGAAATGCATGTTCGGATGCTCTAACTATGGCAACAAGGCCGCTTGCCCACCTCAGACTCCATCCGTGTCTGAGTGCGAACGATTTTTCAAAGAATATAGGGCAGTTGTTGTTTTTCACCTCAGGATGCAATCCGAAAGTCGCAAAGAGCGCTTCGCCTGGTATAAAAAGGAGACCATCAAGCTGGCCAAGCTTGAAAGGAAAGTTTTCCTATCTGGCTTTGAAAAGGCCTTTTTCCTATTGTTTGGAGGTTGCTCACTCTGCCAGGAATGCAAAAATGAACGATCCCTTTGCGAACATCCCGAAATGGCTCGACCTGCCCCAGAAGCCATGGCCGTCGATGTCTTCTCGACGGTTAAGAAAATGGGTTATCCAATCTCCGTTCTAACAGACTACACTCAAGCTATGGACCGTTACGTTTTCTTGATGGTCTACTAAACCTGAGTATATCGTTCAAAAATTAAAATAATTACCAGATATATACAAACCCCTTTATTCGATGCTTTCGGCTTTGCTTCTATGAGGAATATCAGATCGAATCCACATTTTTATTGAGATGACTGAATGTTTTCAGTTTTTGCAAGTATTCTGCAACTATGAAAGCTTATGAATAGTTAGAATGCCTTTTTAATTTTGATAGCGCGGCCCGACCCCAAATCCTTCTTCAATTTAGAGAACAAGGCGCTTACGATAATTGGATTTTGTTGCGTTGAGGGGGAATTGGTAAATTGTCTTAATTTTGCACGTAAATCACCTCTGTGAGCTATGTGCGCCATTTTTTTCGTTATGCCACCATCATATTCGCATCATTGAACTGGCAAACAAATACTTCCAAAAATACTACTTATTATCAGAAACGCATTTATTTCACCCACGATAATTATCCGATATTTCATTTAAATATTTCCGTGCAAGAAATTTCTTGCATGGATTAATAAATAGCGAAACGGTATGACCAGCTATTACTTTCTTCCCTCGGCTTATATTTATCAAAAAACGTTTTTGCTAAGAGAAAAGAAGTTTGGGTAATAGTCCAATATTATTTGACACACAAACAACCTTCCTCTATATTTCTAATGATCAATAAGAAAATTCTTATCATTGATAAATTTCCATGGCATTGTTTGAAGAGAAAGGACGGAAAGTTAAATGGATGTCATTACTATTAAATATTGCTTCACATTTAAAGACGGTTCGCAGCAGGTTTTTAATTTACAATTGGATGCACAGAAACTTGAATTGTTGGGTAATACTCCGGAAAGTTTGCCGTTATGGACAAAACTTGATTTTCATCAGTGCCCCAACTGTAGCATTACCACTCGTACTCATTCACATTGCCCGATGGCTGTTGGCCTTGTTAGAATCGTGATGTTTTTCAACGGGTTCCAATCGCATGATGAAGTCCATCTAGATGTTTTTACGGAAAGGAGGATTATATCTCAAGATACAACCGTTCAAAAAGGGGGCAGTTCGCTGATGGGCCTCATTATTGCTACCAGCGGCTGTCCCCGGGCCGATTTTTTTAGACCCATGGCCTGGTATCATATGCCCCTGGCAAGTGTCGAAGAAACCATCTTTCGCGCTGCATCCACGTATTTACTCATGCAATATTTCTTAAAAAAGGAAGGGAAAAACACAGATCTAGAATTAGAGGGTCTCAGGAATATCTATCAAAATATGCATACCGTAAATGTTGCAGTTAAAGGACGTCTCCAAGCTGCAACCGAAACAGATTCATCATTAAACGCCGTCATTTTGCTGGATTTGTTTGCCCAGGCCTTACCACTTGCCATAGATAAATCCTTGAGTGACCTACGAAATTTATTTGCTCCCTTCCATTAATAAACCGATGAGGAAAACACTTACTAATGAGTACTTAATATACTCGACATAAAAGGTTTTTTACGATCGATTTTGTAATAATCTTAAGCTTTTGGTTAGCGATACATTAAAGCTTCGAATGCTGAAGAATACAGATTAAAAGATTGAATACATAACATGACAACAGAATTAAAACAAATAGACGAATACCGCTGGGAGGTCCCCAAAACCGGTTCCATGCGCGTACCCGGGATTGTTTATTCCAGTGCTTCCATGCTGCAAGCCGACAAGCAAAAAGAACCTTTAAAGCAGGTGGCAAACGTTGCAACCCTCCCTGGTATTTTAAAGGCTTCTCTTGCAATGCCGGATATGCATTGGGGGTATGGATTCCCCATCGGTGGTGTTGCGGCCTTTGACTGGGAATCGGGGATTATATCTCCGGGCGGTGTCGGCTATGACATAAATTG
Organism: Desulfobacterales bacterium; assembly: GCA_036447975.1. Lineage (GTDB taxonomy): Bacteria > Desulfobacterota > Desulfobacteria > Desulfobacterales > UBA11574 > JAUVVL01. The sequence continues at coordinate 3,895 of JAZFVY010000257.1, read as the reverse complement.
CGGAGTCCGCCTGGCAACAACCTCCCTTGTTGAAAAGGATGTACGGCCAAAACTTGAAGACCTTGTCAATGCACTTTACCGGAATATCCCTTCAGGCGTTGGATCCACCGGATCTATTAAACTTTCCGTCTCTGAGGTAAAAAAGGTTCTTAAAAGAGGCAGCCATTGGGCTGTGCAACAGGGCTTTGGAACAGACTCGGATTTAGAACATACTGAAGATGGGGGGTGCATGCCGAATGCCGATCCGGATGTACTCAGCCAAAGGGCCCTGGAAAGGGGTCGCAAGCAGCTTGGAACACTCGGATCGGGGAATCATTTCCTTGAAATCGGTATAGTGGAAACGGTATATGAACCCGAGGCAGCTCAGGTGTTCGGTATTTTTGAAGGACAGGTCACACTGATGCTCCATTCAGGGTCCCGTGGATTGGGATACCAGGTTTGCGACGACTCTCTGGCATTTATGTCAAAGCATGTAAAAAAACTCGGGTTTGATCTGCCGGATCGACAGCTTGCCTGCGCTATGATTCAGTCAAAGGAAGGTATGCGCTATTATAATGCCATGGCCTGTGCTGCAAATTATGCCTGGGCCAACAGGCAAATTATGATGCACCAGTCTAGCGAAGTGTTTTTGAGAGTTTTCGGCATAGGCCCCAGGGATCTTGGCATGAATCTGGTCTATGACGTCTGCCACAACATCGCAAAAAAAGAAACGCATGTTATTGACGGGAAAAAACAGACGGTCTGTGTTCACAGAAAAGGAGCAACCAGATCTTTTCCACCGGGACATGAAGCGCTTTGCCATGAACATCGCCGCGTTGGACAGCCTGTAATTATTCCGGGAGATATGGGAACTGCTTCTTATGTTCTTGTTGGCACTGAAAAGGCCATGGAAGAGACCTTTGGCTCAACATGTCATGGCGCGGGACGAATTTTGAGCAGAACGGCCGCGAAAAAGGCAAGCAAAGGCAGGGCTATACACCGTGAACTCGAAGATAAGGGTATTCTTGTTAAATGGACCGGCAGATCAACTCTTGCCGAAGAGATGCCGGAAGCCTACAAGGATATTTCCCAGGTGGTTGAGGTTGTCCATGGTGCAGGTATTTCAAAAAAAGTGGCGAAACTAAGACCGATTGGAGTTGTTAAAGGGTAATGGGCTATAATATTACTCTACTGTTTCGTGTCTTTAATGAGAGATTTAGGCTAAATCCGGATCACTCAACTTCAGCTCTGTAATTATTGCTCCAACAGGTGAAAGAATCGAAAAGATAAATATTCTCCACATGCAACTTGTCAGGATTTCACCAGCCAAAATTCCACTACTATAGGCAAGCATTGCTGACACTGCCGTATAGAACATTCCGGTCACGGTTCCGCAAACAGCCGCACCGATAAACCGCTTTCCCAAAGTTGCCCCACCGCATCCCAAAGTCACCACTGCACCACAAATCATCGGCACGAGTACCGAAAGCCACCAAATCTCTATCAAGCTTGGAAGACTTCCGACATTCTTAAGGTAAGCAAAATCCGCAATTCCAAATATGCCCGCTCCAGCAATTGCACACAAACCGATGTGCCAATATCGACTCTTTATCGATGTCCGCAGCTTAATACGCTTTCGGATACGACGCTGTATCGTTAAAGGCCAGTTGTAGAAAAGGCAAAACACCCAATGCTCCAGCAACGCTCCACTTTCGCCAAACACCGGAACAACGTGCACCGATTCATTGGCCCAGTAACCAGCCATAAACCTGGCCAACACAGGAAAGCGATATGTCATCTGGATCGGAAACGCCAGATAACCTATATATTTGAAAAACCCTAAAAAGACCGCGATGTTGTAATCCTTGAAATTCCGCTCCCTTATTACCAGGTACAACACATAAAGTCCTCGAACCAGAGAACCAGGTGAAATCGGTACGACTTGAAACAAAGCTATAATTCCAAGACCTATCCCCCATGCCTGTGCTCGCGGCATCTCAGGGTGCAGCCAAACATAAATAATAGCCACTGTGATTGATACAACTTGTGTCACCGGCAAAGTACAGACATGCACCGCAAGGCTCTTTAGATATTTTTGAATAAACGGCTCATCAACTTGTGAAAGGATAATTCCGGCGTCTATATCGCTTAAAATATGCTTTTCCTGCCCTTCTATCACCATCTCACGAAGCCATTGTTCTCTTAGCTCCGAGTCAAAATATAACCGAATCGGACGGACAAATAGATAAGCCAAGCGCTCCTTTGCGTACTGCCAGTCCGTTATAAACTTGTGCAACCCAACAGGCAGCAATGACAATGTCAAATGATACATAAGATGCCAACCCGATCCAGCTACCTTTAGCGCAATAGCATCACTAAGTCTGCCTGCCCTGTGCCAGTCAATGGATTTTTCAGCAGACCTCCCTATAAAAGATCTCCTTAAATAATCCCAGCTCATTAACATGCTTATGTAATGTCTTCGCCAATCCCTTCGACCCAAAATCCTTCGAACAGGCGCGCCAAAAAACGGTATCAGCCCAATTAGAAAAAACAGTACTGGCAAAACCCTGCTGCGACCAAGCTTTTGCGCCCACACATCATCTACAATATTCCGTACCTTCCAACCTGTCACCGCGCGTTCGAAGATTGTCGACCAGAGTCGCCTGCTGTAAAACAATCGAATGTGATTGTGCGTTATATCAGGCAAAGAATCTCTATAAATACGCTCAGATGACTTCAGTTCGTCCAGCATCTCTTGCATATCCACAAAATCATCGTTGTGCGCATTAATAAACTGCTCAAGCTTGCTTATACTACCCCGATCAAACTGAACCAGACTTCCCCGCCTAAGTCCTTTGAAAATAAGCTTAAAATCTCCTGGGCTCATGGGCAAAAACGGCAACAGCGCAAGACCCGCACGGAAATCGACCGCTACTAATCCACCTGACGGATCATCCTCTGTATCATTTCGTTTAAGACAGTTCGGCTGACTCTTACACGTGTACCATTCATATTGTCTCGCAAACTCATGCCCTCCCATATCATGCATCAGCTCAACAAATTTACGCATAAATTTATATTTGGTTCTATATTCCGGGGAACCAAGCTTTGCTGTCTCGGCTTCCTTTCCCTTTCGCCACCGCTTCAACAAATCGAGACGATCATCAACCTCCAAACGCCAGGTGCGTCCGTCTATCCATTCACTTAATTCACCGCAGCTCCCTAAGGTATGGTCCACAAATGTTGCATAAATATTTACAACCGATCTATCATCACCAAAGCGAATCTTCGCTCCGCGCCGGATAAATTTTTGCCATAGCGCTCCAGCTCTGGCTGCGGCAGGGTTAACTTGAAGCTGAAAAGGTCCCTGGAAACCAAACCAATAAAGCGCATTACGAAACAGACGAGAAAAACCCGACGGTGGAATAAGAATTTTCAGCGCATAAATCCCTCCTACTTCAAGTCCTCTTATCGGTCCATCATTAGCATCAATTTCAAGCATCTTTACCCGGTAGACCTGTCCGGCAAACCCTCCGCCTACAAATTTCTCCACAACCGCACAAATCCTACCCTTATTCGCTCCCGCAACCTCCCTAATGTCATAAACAAGCTCTTTGCCCACTTCATAACGCGCAACTCGCATCGGCCTGTGCAACCCCACGCCACTAAACCTTGACTCAAGGTTCTTGCAAACATCAACAGAATATTCTCTCGTCATCCCAGTCTCCGAAACAGATTGTAAATCTTCGCAGGTTGCATAAACGGTCTTAGCCCACAATAATTAATTGATATGAATTCCTTTGTTAGAACCTATCTCAAAAACAATCTAAGTGCCCATGGCGGCGTTGCGAAATGGTTCAAAATGCTCACATACTACGTGTATGCTCTGCTTTTTCACCGTTTCGCGCCTTGCCCT
>JAZFVY010000256.1:0-9534 GCA_036447975.1 Desulfobacterales bacterium | reverse complement strand
ACAAAAATTCCATTGATATTCAAAAAAGAAGAATAGAAAAATAAGACTTGCGTGTCAAATAAAAAAGTTCGTCAAGATACTGTAACTGTGCTATATTATCAACTGCCTTTTTATCTCGTTGGAAGTTAAATCAAAAGATAGTTCCTGCATAATAGAAAGCAGAAAAAAGATGTTCTATCGTATTGGGAATTTAGTGGTGCGCTCTCCATTAAGCATCAGAAGGCCAAAAAAGGGCGAAGACTGCCTTGTTCTCAGAACCTCCGGCTCCTTCCCACCAGCCCACCCCTCAACAAAAGCCGCGCTTACCATCCTCCGTCGTTTAGAGATTCAACAAGAGGCCCGGATCCTGGACATAGGCTGTGGCTCGGGAATTCTCGGACTTGCGGCGGCTCTTAAGAACGGCGCAACCGCCCTGGGATGCGACATCAGCCTTGCGGCAATAAAGGCTTCAGTGCAAAATGCGGCTTTTAACCGTATGGAGGACAGGCTTCACCTCTTTCGCGGGTCTGCGGATGCTGTTTCGGGGAGCTTCCACCTGGTGCTCGCCAACCTCCCGGCGGCTGTTCATATGGAGATGTTCAACCACTACCACCGACTAACGCACCCAAACGAAGGTTTGCTCATTGTCTCCGGCTTCGACGACATTCAGACAGCGGGTATTGAGAAGGAACTCACTCAAAGGGGTTTTATGGTCCTGGAGAGGAGAGGGATAGACGCTTGTACTGCGGCGCTCACACCCGAACACCCCTTCACCTGGGTGGGACTGGGACTTAAAAAGAGTTGAAAAGTTATAGAAGACCTGGTTAATTATCTAAAAGCTCTTTAAATATTTTTCTCAGCCACTTTATAGTCATATTACCAATATAATAACGCCCGATAAGTGGAAGCAAAAACAAGGCGTAGTAGAAAAAATCCTTGGCCTTAATGAAATCAAAAATCACTAAAAAACTGACAATGATCAAGGCTGTCACTACGTTTGCGAACAAGCCTGTGAGTTTCTGGAGCTTTGCGGACATATATTCCTGAAGCTCAGATTCTTCCATCAACACTTTTTTACCTTTTCTTTGTACTCTCAGTATCATATCATTACCCCTATCGCAAATGAACGAGTCGGACTTGTGAGAAATTCGGGTTAACGGCTTTAACTATCAACAGCCACTTCAGGTGTCAAGAGCTATACAGAAATTTCCCGTTATCAAAAATCTACACTCAAAAGATCCACAGGGCTAACGCTTGCTAAAGCCCTTCAATCAGTCAGTCGGTTTCCAAGAGAAACACGCTCTCGCTACGCTGCGCTGAAATTAAATGCGTTTGCACTGAAAAGATCCATTTTCACGCTTGACTCTGCATGTATTTTTCATTACAAAGCTGCATAAACTCCTTCAAAATTCTTTATACAGGCTTGTTGCGGCTTCTGTTATTGCCTGTAAATTTGTAAGTGAATAATATTGTTTCAAAACTCTATATCGACCAGCATGTGGCTCATTTGTCTCAAGTCATATCCATCCGGTCACGTCTGGATGTTCCCACAGTAATCGTTCAAAATTCACAAAAAGTTTTTGAGTCGATTTCATCAGCAAATGATCCTGTAAGGAAAGCCAAGAAGATCCTTTTCCTTACCCGCAACAAAGGTGCTTTTATCAAGAAATGTCCCGGCACCCGTGCTTACACATGCTGCGATTATAAAATTCTGCACATAGGTACATTTTGCACCATGGACTGCACCTATTGCATTTTGCAGTCATACTTCCATCCACCAGTACTTCAGTATTTTGTCAACCATGATGACCTCTTGGCAGAGTTAGGCCGTCTGTTTTCGAAAAAGACCGTAACGAGAATTGGGACCGGAGAGTTCACAGACAGCATGATCTGGGAAGTATGGACCGACCTTTCAAGCCTGCTTGTCCCCAAATTTTCAAGTCAGTCCAGTGCCGTCTTGGAGCTAAAGACTAAAACAACAGCCATTGAAGGATTAAAACAGCTCCGGCATAACCGTAAAACCATTGTTGCCTGGTCTTTAAACACAAACCGTATTATACGCGATGAGGAACGTCAGACAGCATCTTTATCCGCCAGACTACGGGCTGCTGCAAAGTGCGAGTCGTGGGGATACCCGCTTGGATTTCATTTTGATCCCATGGTGATCTACGACGGATGTGAAGAAGATTACAGACGGGTTGTAGAACAGTTGTTTTCCCATTTATCCGCAGACAATATTGCATGGATCAGTCTCGGCGCCTTCCGTTTCATGCCATCCTTAAAGCCAATAATCCATAAACGCTTTCCTGATTCAAAGATAATATACGGGGAATTCATAACTGGTCTTGATGGAAAGATGCGCTACTTTAAGCCATTGAGGATCGATCTTTATCAAAAGATGATCTCCTGGATAAGGGAATTCGCTCCTGAAGTGCTTATTTACTTTTGTATGGAGGATGATGAAGTGTGGCGAAAGTCGCTGGGATTTGCCCCGACAGACCGTGGGGGTTTACCGAAAATGCTGGATGAAAGTGCAGTAAGGGTTTGCGGGCTGGAAAGGTTTTAGATAACGGACCATGAAGAAATATATTTTTTATTCATATGTTGTTTTTTTATACGTTTTATTATCCGGCTGGCCATCATTTGCCCATGAATGGTTTAACGTGAAATGGGTTAATGACGGAGATACCATTGTTCTGGCAGATGGTCGGAATGTCCGTTACATTGGAATCAATGCTCCTGAAATCGATCATGGCAGCCAAAAAGCCGAACCTTACGGATATAAGGCAAAAAAATATAATAAAAAAATGGTGCTTTCTAAAATGATCCGTCTTGAGATCGATAAAGAAAGACATGATCAATATGGGCGTTTGCTGGCTTATATATTTCTAAAAGACGGCAAATTTGTAAATAAAGCGATGATAGAGCAAGGATATGCCTACCTTTTACCTCGAAGGCCGAATCTCAGATACAATAAAGTTTTGTTGCAGTCTCAACGGAATGCTATGTCAGCAAAACAGGGGATATGGCGTAATTGGAAAGAAAAAGAGAGCGTGTATTTGGGGAGCCGAAGATCAAAACGGTTTCACTATAAAACATGTCCGTTTGGAAAAAGAATCGGAAAAACAAACAAGATCTTTTTTTCAAGCAAATGGGATGCGTTTTGGGCCGGCTTTGCCCCCGGCAAACGGTGTATGTCAGATGGGAAGTAGACCGAATGAGACCTTTGAAAAACGCCCTCTTTTGCCCAATTTCTGTGCCTGCCCTGTGAAATGCGAAGCCTATTTCTCTGGGGTCAGACTCAAATTGTAATCCTCAAAATACTCAACGTATTCCTCCGTTTAAAATTTTCGTCTTCCTTGAACCTGAACAAAATTGAACATTTTTCAAGGGTCTCCGAATTTCTAAAGATAATCACGAAAACACGAAATATGATTATAATTTTCGTGTCTTCGTATTTTCGTGATAAGTTTGTATTATCGTTCAATTTCAACTATTCTTTACTCTTATTTATTTCTTCAACAAGCTTCTGTGAGATCTGGGACGGAACTTCATCATAATGTGAAAATTCCATGGAAAACATGCCCCTGCCGCCTGTCATTGATCTGAGGTCCGGTGCATAGGTCAGAAACTCGGCTATGGGCACATTTGCTTTAATGACCTGATTTTTCCCCTTGCTGTCCATACCGAGAACCTTGCCGCGTCTGCTGTTAAGGTCTCCCATGATATCACCCATGTGTTCATCCGGGGTGGTGATTGAAACATTCATGATAGGTTCCAGTAAAACCGGACCGGCCTCTAAAGCGGCCTTTTTAAAAGCCATGGAACCTGCAATCTTAAAGGCCATTTCGGAAGAATCAACAGCATGAAAGGAACCATCATTCAGGGTAACCCTGAAATCTACACACGGAAATGCAGCCAGAACACCTTTCTGGCAGGATTCAAGAATACCTTTTTCAACAGCAGGAATATACTGCTTCGGTATTACACCTCCGACAATTTTATCGACAAACTCAAAACCCTTTCCTCTGGGGAGAGGTTCTATCTGTATCCAGCAATCGGCGAACTGACCATGGCCTCCGGTTTGTTTTTTGTGTTTTCCCTGGACTCTAATCTTCTTTTTAATGGTTTCTTTATAGGGAACTTTGGGCGTACTCAACTCTACTTCAACATTGAACTTCCTTTTGAGCTTTTCAACCGCAACCTCAATGTGGATCGGCCCCAGTCCGGATAATAGAATTTGTTTTGTTTCCAAATTACGGGTAAGTTGCAAAGCAATATCTTCTTCTAACAGTTTTGAAAGAGATGAGAATATCTTATCTTCATCCCCCTTTGATTTGGGCTCAACAGCAAAAGAAGTCAGGGAAGGCAGCGGTTCTGCGCATTTAAATTTTACCTTTCTTCCTTCATCACAAAGGGTATCGCCGGTTGTTGAATCTTTTAGTTTGGCTACAGCGACAATGGACCCTGGTCCGGCCTTGTTAACCGGTTTTTGTTCCTTGCCGGCAAGACTTAGCAGCTGATTATACCGTTCTTTTGTACCTTTGTTGGTATTATAGAAATTTCCGTCTGCTCCCAGTGAACCTGAAACAACCCTGAATATTGAAAGACGGCCGGCAAAAGGATCAGCAACCGTCTTGAACACGAAGGCAGAGAAAGGTGCATCCGGATCAGGATTACATTCTACCTCTTTTTCGCCGTCTTCATCAGTAGCGATCCAAGGACCGCGATCAAGCGGCGACGGCATGCAGTCGACAATAAAATCCTGTATGAGATCGATGCCGATATTTTTTGTGGCAGATCCGCAAAGAACAGGAACAAAGTTACGTGACAATGTGCCTTTTTTTAATGCAGCTTTAATTTCATCATCTGACAGGGACTCTCCTTCAAGATAACGTTCAAGGAGTTCGTCGTCTGATTCAACAACATTTTCCACCAAAGCTTCCCTCTCTTCTGCAACCAGATCCTGCATATCCGATGGGATATCAACTTCCTTTGATTTACCTTTAGCGTCATATGTGTATGCTTTCATACCGACAAGGTCGATAACACCTTTAAAGTCGTCTTCGGATCCTATGGGGAGCTGAAGAATAACCGGTTTTGGTTCAAAAGATTCGGCTGCATCTTTGTAAGTACGCGAAAAATCCGCCCGTTCCCTGTCGAGCTTATTGATAAAGATAATGGAAGGCAAGTTGAATTCTTCTGCAAAATCCCAAGCTTGCTCAGTCTGTACTTTAACGCTATCCACAGCATCTATTACCACTACAGCGCCATCTGCAGCCTGCATGCAGATTCTTGTATCGGAAAAAAAATTCTGATCACCGGGAGTATCGATGAGTCTAATCGTATGTTTTTTCCAGTCGTATTGATTGAATCCGCTGCTTATACTGATGTTGCGTTTGAGTTCTTCAGGCTCAAAGTCCATGACGGTATTACCGTCTTCAACGCGCCCGAGTCTATTGGTGACACCTGTATTGAAAAGCATTACCTCGGCTAAAGAAGTTTTTCCAGCACCTCCATGGGCCACAAAAACGATGTTTCTTAAATCTTCTATCATATCAGTCATTTAAGCTCCTCTCTTCTAAATTTATTGAAATCTTCGAAACCTTGAGTATCAAACATAAAAAAATATTTTTATATATTTGCATGAAAAAAATCAAGTCCAACTTTTAATATTCATTCGATTGAATCAGGATATTTTAAAGAAATAATAAATTCCTTGTTTCCTTTTGGGCCTAGTATGGATGAGGGGATTACAAATTCGCACAAAAGACCTTGTTTTGTAAAAAAATCGGAGAGATCGTCGATTACTTCAGCATGCTGGGCCTGATCACGTACAACACCCCCTTTGCCGACGTTGCCTTTTCCCACTTCAAACTGGGGTTTTATTAGTGCCAGAATCCGGGCATCTCTTTTCATAAATTTAAGTACGGTCGGAACAACTATCTTAAGGGAAATAAAGGAAACATCTATAGTAATAAGATCTACAAGTTGAGGTAGGATTTCGGCTGTCATATGCCTGATATTTGTGCGTTCTATAACAACAACACGAGAATCTTTCCTCAGTTTCCATGCCAGCTGTCCATAGCCGACATCCACCGCATAAATACGGCCTGCACCATGTTGCAGCAGACAATCCGTAAATCCGCCTGTGGATGCACCCACATCAAGACAGACAAAACCGGCAATATCAATTCCAAGAGCCTCTAGAGCTTTTTCGAGTTTAAGACCGCCTCTGCTTACATAGGGAACATCTTTTTCTTTAATAATAACAGAGTCTTTTCTATAGATCAGAGTGCCGGGCTTGTCCACAGGCATATTATTTACCAGAACCTTTCGGGCCATAATTAGAGCCCGGGCACGTTGTCGACTCTGCGCCAGCCCTTTTTCCACTACAATCAGGTCAAGTCTTGTTTTCTCTGTTGACATTATTATTTGGTTGCCCGGTGGATTATAGACAACTTCTCAATAAATCCCGGAACCAACATGTGGAGCGAGTCTGTTATTATCCTATTCTTTATCACTGATTGAGAAGCCACGATATTGGTTAGTATGTCTATGAATCACTTATCGAGCAACAATCGTTTGGCTGCATTGACTATGGCGGGTGCGTCGATGCCGTATTTGGTTTTGAGTAAGCTCTGGGAGCCGTGCTCAACAAAAGTATCCGGTATTCCTATACATTCCAGAAGAAACCCGGTTATCCTTTGCTCACTCAAGCATTCCAGAACCGCACTTCCAAATCCTCCCTGACGGACATTCTCTTCAACCGTTATGATGCGTGGTATTTCTCGGGCAAGCGACACGATCAAATCAGAATCGAGGGGTTTTACAAAGCGGCAATTTACAACAGTGGCAGATATGCCCTGTTCCATCAGTGTTGAATGTGCGGAAAGCGCTTCGGAAACAGATGTGCCTATGGCCAAAATAAGAACGTCACCTCCTTTTTTGAGGACTTCCCCCTTACCGATCGGTATTGGAACATCTTGATTTTCCATTTTTACGCCCGCGACAGTTCCCCGGGGATATCGAACTGCAATGGGACCTTTATGGGCAAGGGCGGTGGCGAGCATTCTTACCAGTTCGTTCTCATCCTTGGGGGCCATGACCACCATGTTGGGAAGAATTCTGAAATAAGATAAATCGAAAATCCCGTTATGGGTTGCTCCATCCTCACCCACAATGCCTCCCCGGTCGACGGCAAAAACAACCGGAAGAGCTTCGATACAAACATCATGAAGTATCTGATCATAAGCACGCTGCAAAAAAGTAGAATATATGGCCACCACAGGCTTGAATCCTTCAGTGGCCAAGCCCGCGGCAAATGTTACGCCGTGCTGTTCGGCGATTCCGACATCAAAAAACCGATCCGGATAAGTCTCTGCAAATTTAACAAGACCCGTACCTTCGGGCATGGCGGCGGTCACCGCAATAATCCTATCGTCGGTTTCAGCCATTTTGAGCAGGGTTTTTCCAAAAACTTCCGTATATGTAGGAATACAATTCTCTTTCTTTATATCCTCCCCCGTATCGGAATTAAAGGATCCAACACCGTGAAAATAGGTGGGATTCTTTTCAGCTGGTGGGTATCCCTTGCCCTTCTTTGTTGTCACATGAAGTAGTACGGGCTCGTTAAGAAGCTTAATATTGTTCAATATATCGATAAGATGGTTAAGTTTATGACCGTTTATGGGTCCAAAATATTCGAAGTTAAAGGCTTCAAACAGCATTCCCGGAGTTATAAAGGACTTGAAAGATTCCTTTGAACGCTTTGCCAATTGGTAGATATCGCCTCCGATTTTGGGCAACGATTTAAGAAAGTCTTTAATCTCTTGTCTAAAGTCTTGCAAATATTTAGCAGAAAAGGTGCGGCTTAACAAAGAGGATAGGGCACCTACATTTGGGGCAATTGACATGTCATTATCGTTCAATATTACTATAAGGTCCTTTTTAATGTCCCCGGCCTGGTTAAGACCTTCATAGGCAAGCCCGGCCGTCATGGCACCATCCCCTATGACAGCAATTACTTTGGACGTTTCTTTCTTCAGACATTTGGCAGATGAAATTCCGAGCCCCGCGGATATCGAAGTGCTGCTGTGTCCCGTTGAAAAAGCATCGTAGGGGCTTTCACTCAAGCGGGTAAAACCGCTGATACCGTCGTATTGACGAAGTGTGTGAAATCGTTCCCTGCGCCCGGTTAGAAGATTGTGGGTATAAGATTGGTGTCCGACATCCCAGATAATTTTATCGTCAGGGGCTTCAAAGACGTAGTGGATGGCAATTGCCAGCTCAACAGCACCAAGATTCGGTGCCAGGTGGCCGCCGTTTTTGGATACCACGTCAACAATAACTTGGCGTATCTCGGAAGCAAGTATCGGAAGATCAGATCTTGACAGTTGTTTTAAATCTGCAGGGGAATTAATGTTTTCAAGAAAGCTCAATGTGAATCATTCTCCTTTCATCGTTTCCTTTCAATGATATAATGAGCAATGGCACGGAGCGGATCAGACTTGTTATCAAAATGATCAAGCGATTGCAAGGCGTTGGTAACAAGTTTTTTTGCAAATCCTTTGGATTTCTCAATCCCCAGTATAGAAGGGTAGGTGCTTTTTTTACTGGCTTTATCAGTGCCAACATCTTTGCCCATTAAAGCAGGATCACCTTCAACATTCAAGATGTCATCTGTTACCTGAAAAGCAAGTCCGATATTTCTTGCGTAAATTTTAAGCTTTTCGATCTGTTCAAGGCTTCCATCCCCCAAAATGGCACCGGTGATTATTGATGCTTCAATCAGAGCTCCTGTCTTTAAAGCGTGCATTTCTTCAAGTTTCTCTAAACTAAGCAAGGTGTCCTCAGCTGCCATGTCCCTCATCTGCCCTTCGATCATACCTTTATATCCGGCAGCTGTCGCTGTTGTGTTTATGACTTGGAGCCATTTTAAGGCATGATTTATATTGGTAAGTTCGATTGATGAAAGGATCTCAAAAGCAAAAGTAAGAAGTGCATCTCCGGCAAGAATTGCAGTAGCTTCATCAAATTCAATATGACAAGTGGGTTGCCCCCTGCGCAGATTGTCGTTGTCCATTGCAGGTAGATCATCATGGATCAGGGAATAGGTATGAATCATCTCCAGAGCGCAGGCTGCTCTTATAACATCGTCTGTCTTACCTTCGACAGCTTCTGCAGCAGTTATGCACAGAATCGGCCTCAGGCGCTTTCCACCGGCCATCAGAGAATGCTTCATTGATTTGATTAACCGGCTGGATTTTGAAGTATGACCCAAAATTTCCTCAAGGGCGCTGTTGATCTGTCTTCGTTTAGAAAAAATATATGAATTCAGATCAAAACTATTCATCTTCAGATCCATTTTCCGAGGCAAACGGTTTTTCAAATACATTCCCTTCCTGATCCTGCAACAGTATGGCGACTTTCTTTTCTGATTCTTCGAGTTTCTGCGAACAGAACTTTGAAAGTTGAACACCTTCTTCAAACTTTTTTATAGCCTTTTCAAGCGGTTGTTCACCGGATTCAAGTTCCTGGACGATCTGCTCAAGC
>JAZFVY010000255.1:0-4736 GCA_036447975.1 Desulfobacterales bacterium | reverse complement strand
AAATGTAAAAGCAATAAAGTCAAGCAGCAGATCACTTCATTTCAAACTATTACTTCCAGCAAGAGTTAACTCACATTTTTCAAAAATCAACGAGATCTTTGAAAAATGCTCAATTTTGTTCAAGTTCAAGGAAGGCGAAAATTTTAACCGCAGGAATACATTGAGTATTTTGAGGATTAAAATTTGAGTATGACGCAGAAATTGGGCAAAAGTGGACGTTTTGCAGAGGTCTCTCAACTCAACCTGTGCCTTAAATACGTATAGCGCTTTTGCGTTTTGTCGTTATTGACTCCCATGGCCAGCGCTTTTTTTGTTCCGATCATTACAACAAGTTCTCGGCCCCGGGTCACGGCCGTGTAAATCAGGTTACGCTGAAGGAGGATATAATGCTGGGTAAGAATGGGGATTACAATGGCCGGATATTCAGAGCCCTGTGATTTATGCACGGAGATTGCGTAGGCCAGAACGATTTCATCCAGCTCGGAAAAGTCGTAGTTAACATTCCGGCCGTCAAAAGCGATAATCACTTCGTGGTCATCCGGACGGATGCCGACGATTCTTCCGATATCACCGTTGAAGACCTCCTTGTCATAATTGTTTTTGATCTGCATCACTTTATCGTTGACCCGAAAGCTCAGATCACCACGTGTGACGCCGTCTTGAACGGGGTTGAGTGTTTTTTGCAGTTCCCTGTTGAGGTTCCCTGCCCCCACCACCCCTTTGTGCATGGGCGTCAATACCTGAATATCGTCAATCGGATCAAAGCCGAAGCGTCGGGGTATGCGAGTATTTGTGAGCTCTAAAATAATTTCTAAAACCTTTTCAGGGTCTTCCTGCTGGATAAAATAAAAATCATTCCCAGGAACTTCATTTTCTAATGTTGGCAGTATACCATTATTGATTTTATGGGCATTAACAATAATCCGGCTTGCTTTTGCCTGACGGAAAATCTCGTTTAGCTCCACTATCGGTATGGCTTTGGATGTGATAATATCTTTGAGAACATTTCCTGCGCCCACAGAAGGAAGCTGATTCACATCGCCCACAAGAATAAAAGTTGCCGTGGAGGGAATGGCCTTTAAAAGATGGTGCATTAGAATGGTGTCGATCATGGAGGCCTCGTCCACGATGAGCATGTCACAATTTAGTGGTTTTTCCTCGTTTTTCTGAAATCCACCTTTTACAAAACTGTACTCTAGCAGGCGGTGAATGGTCATTGCATCATGACCCGTTGTCTCACCCATCCGCTTTGCAGCCCTTCCCGTGGGCGCCGCCAGCATCGTTCTTACTTTAAGCCTGGTAAAAATTTTTAAAATCGCATTGATAATTGTGGTTTTACCAGTTCCGGGTCCGCCGGTAATGACCATGATCTTGTTTTCAAGGGCGCATCGAATTGCAGCGGTCTGATTTTCTGCCAGGGTAATATCTAATTGCCGCTGAACCCAATCTATGGCGTTTTCTGAAGCCACGTCGCGGATTGATTTAGGCGCGGTTAGCAGTCTTTTCAATCGTTCAGAGATGCTGGTTTCACATAGATGAAACAAGGACAGATATATTGCTTTGTTGTTTTCCTTAAATTCTTCGAGGCTCTTATTTAAATCTTCAATAATTATCTTTCTATCAACAGCGATTTTGCCGATAGCATTGGCAACGACCGCACTGTCAACGGCAAGAATTTCCTGGCTCTTTTTTACAAAAGGTTCATAAGGGAAATAGACATGGCCCTCATCTGAGAGCTGATGGAGAACATAGAGTATGCCCGCTTCAACCCTCAAGGGCGAATCTTTTGAAAATCCTAATTTTTCGGCAATACCATCGGCAATCACAAACCCGATTCCGAAAATATCTGTTGCAAGACGATAGGGGTTGGCAGTCACCACCGCGATGGATCGGCTTCCATATTGTTTGAATATTTTCGTGGCATATCCGGAACTAACCCCGTAAGATTGCAGAAACAGCATAACATCCCGGATTTCTTTCTGCTCGTCCCAGGCGTTTCTTATCATGGCGATACGTTTTTTCCCGATCCCTTCGACCTGGGCCAGTTTTTCGATTTCATCTTCTATGACATCAAGGGTTTTTTTGCCGAATTTTTTTACAATACGGCCGGCCATAACAGGGCCGAGACCTTTAATGAGTCCTGAACCCAGATATTTTTTAATCCCGTAAACGGTTGCCGGAACCGCAGTCTTGTATTCCACCACCTTGAACTGTTCGCCGAATTTGGGATGATTAACCCATTCGCCCCGCATGTTGAGAATTTCACCGGGCGTTGGCGCCATCAGATTTCCGACAACTGTCACCAGATCCCGTTGCCCGGAAACTTTGATCCGGGCAATAGTAAAGCCGTTTTCTTCATTAGTGTATGTTATTCTTTCAATCTGGCCGGAAAGTTCCGTAAGCATTGCTTTGACCTGTTTTATACCCAGTCGGGTAACCTTATATCTGATTCTGAAACCTTGCTGGGAATGAAGCATTTAATGTCAATAACCGGTGAACTGTCAAACGCATCAATCTTGTCAATACGGATAGTATTGCCATCAATCGACAGTATCTTGCATATGGATATGGCAATCAAATTAGGCCTTAAAGGAGAATGGGTTGCAAACACTCCTGTTAAAGGGTTTTTCTTATTATTCCTTGGATGGACCTGCAGTACGTTTCTTTTTTCAGGTGTATCATTTTCATGAAACCAGTAACACACGGTTAGATGTGAGAATCCATCCAGCCCAATAAGCGCCTCGTTATATTTATCGTAAATTTCAATCCAGACGGTTTCCCCCTGTTTATTTATTACACCCACAGGAAAAATATCAAAGCGGTCTTTCATTTTCGATCTCCCATTTAGCCCGGAGAATTTCGGGTTTGAGTTGCTTGAACACTATATACAATCAAGTTGTATTGAAGTTTTCAAGTTATTAATCAACCATGTTTCATAATTTAGGAAAAATAATACAATACATTGTATTCTTGATTGACATTAACCCCAACATATTGCATAATTTCAAAATAAGTTTCGATTAGAGACCTTTGCAAAATGTTCAATTTTGTTCAAGTTCAAGGAAGGCGAAAATTTTAACCGGAGGAATACATTTAGTATTTTGAGGATTAAGCTAAAGCTTCACTGCGTGCAAAATGTTGAGCCTGACCCCAGAGAAATAGGCTTCGCATTTCACAGGGCAGGCACAGAAATTGGGCAAAAGGGGGCGTTTTGCAAAGGTCTCATTATAATGCATGTCATGCAGGTTTATCATGCGGCGCCTCGACAAAAGAGAGATCCAAAATATGGATAGAAGGAGCTTTTTATTCAAAAGCGCCGGCTTACTGGTCGGAAGTCTCTTTGGTGTAAACAGTTTTTCAAAAGTGTTTGCCCTTGAAAAACATCAAACCCATCCTTTTATTAAGCCCCGCATCGCACTGATTATCGACGATATCGGATACAGCCTCTCGCGAGCCAGAAAATTTCTGGATCTTGATGCTCCCATTACCTATTCCATTTTACCCAGGCAGGTATATTCCCATGATCTGGCCATTGAGATCCATGGTCAAGGACATGAAATCATGCTTCACCAGCCCATGGAACCATACAACGCTAATCTCTTTGATCCAGGCCCAGGCGCTCTTTATGTGGGAGATGGGGCCGAAAGGATCGGCATGATTATGGAGGAGAATATAGCCGGCGTGCCTTTTGCCGTTGGGGTTAATAACCACATGGGTTCAAGATTCACAGAGTGCCGGAATGAGATTAGTGCATCACTCAGCGTTGTTAAAAAAAGAGGTCTTTTTTTCGTCGACAGCCTTACCTCAAGCCGTTCCAAGGCCTTCCAAACTGCCAGAAGGCTTCATATAGCTGCTGCCGGCAGGAATATCTTCCTGGATAATCTTCATGAGAAATCAGCCATTCTTCATCAACTCAACAAGCTAAAAAAACATGCGCAAAAATACGGGCATGCGGTTGGAATCGGCCACCCGTTTCCGGAAACAGCACAGGTCATCGGACAATTTATAAAAGATCTTAATGATTCTGACGTTTCTTTGGTCTATGTGTCCGGGGTTTTGTAAAGCCGGATTTTCCCGATCAGGCAAGATTTTATTTGCAGTTGTCGTTGGACAAAGATGACATGCCAACGGCCAAAATCAAGATTTACTTGACTTGACAATCACAATTTAGATAATTCAGGGGTCTGGGAATTTTATCGAAAATTTCCCCTTAATTGAGCGTATTGTTAGGTGTCAAATAAAGTATGAATATGAACCACGCTTCAACCTTTACCGTTCCTTTCGGCACATGCTCTTTGGTTGGAGATATTCTCTCGAATGACTCCCCTCCCGATGTTGTTGTACTTCACGGTGCCGGTAGATCCGGTCGGCATCGCTTTTATTCAATTCGTGCAAAGCTTTTAGAGCACGGAATTTCGAGCCTTGCTTTTGATATGGTTGGCCATGGAGACACGGGAGGAACTCTTGCGGAATCGAGCCTGAAAGACAGAACTCTTCAAGCTGAGTCGGTAATCAAGCATTGGAAACTATCAGAGCCTTTGTCGCTCGTAGGTGCAAGCATGAGCGGTTATACGGCAGTTTCATTAACACAACACTTCAATGTTGAAAATTTGATACTCTTCGTACCGGCGATGTATTCTCGTCGTGCATACTCGCTTTGCTTCAATGACGGTTTTAGCAAAGTGATTCGAGAGCAAAACAGTTGGTTCGATTCAGATGCCTGGGATATCTTAAAC
>JAZFVY010000254.1:0-6047 GCA_036447975.1 Desulfobacterales bacterium | reverse complement strand
ACGACTGGCAAGACAGAGATTATGTTCTGCGATGGTATGGCACAAAGCAAGGCGAGGCCAAAAGGGCGTATCGTCATTATGTCAAAGAGGGCATTGATCAAGGCAGACGTCCTGAGCTGGTTGGAGGCGGCTTGATCAGGTCTCAGGGTGGATGGTCGGTGGTCAATGCGATGCGTCTTCCTGGAATGCGGGAAAAGGCTGACGAGCGAATCCTGGGCAGCGGTGAATTTGTAGAGCAACTGATTAAGCAAGCAGATGAATCAATAAAATATCAGTTTATTGATCCTGAGCGTTTGAAAGTGGCAGTACGGTTAATTGAAAAGGTATGTAAAAAGGAAAATGTCAGTTGCAAAGCACTGAAATCGGGAAGTCGAAGAAAGAATGTATCGCAAATCCGTGCACAACTGGCTGAGAGACTTGTTGAAGATTACGGGCTTTCATTGGCTGAAACTGCACGTCATTTAGGTGTGTCAACTTCAGCGATTGCCAAATCCCTGAGCCGAAGAAGGGATAAGTCCAATTAGTCAACAACGTCCCCTATGGTTGTACCTGACATGACGAAAAAACGATAAATGAAGCTGGTGATATATCAATACATAAGCTCTGCATCCTGCTTATATTTAGAAAGCTTACGGGTAAGATCCCTGATCCTCCTGCTCATTCCTTCAAGAATATTAAATGCCAGGGTCGGGTCCTTACTTGCTTTTGCAAAAAATCCTTTTTTATCAATACTTAGAACTACAGCTTTACCTGCAGCCTTGACTGTTGCGGAACGTGGCAAGTGGTCAAATAATGCTATTTCTCCAAAAATCTCCCCTTTCGTCATTGTTCTTAACGTTAATTCACCTTCAGGCCGTTTTTTTACGACCTCGACTTTACCGGATTGAATTACAAACATGCTCTTCCCCTCGTCTCCTTCACTGCAAATAATTTCTCCGTCATTATATGTCCTGCCGAGTTCACTCTCTTTCATTTTGTCCTCCTTGCTAATGCCTTAAGAAATTCTAAGACCAGTTTAACATGCATCATTATATTTGTTCCTCTCAGAAAAATATTTTTATATGTCTCATTTCCTGTAAAGGTATCCCATAACATACTGCTTAATCTGGGAAAGGCCTCGTTTCTTTTTTGCTGCTCTTTTTTAATAACATTAACCATGCTTTCGGTTAAAGGAGCAATATTCTTATATGCATTTGTTGTCCCGAATACGAATCTTCCATATATATTGTCAATTTTTGTTCTATTGTATACAGGGAGATAATGCGCGGAAAAATGCTCTTTACCTACTCCGTGGAGAACAGCTGTAGTGGCCGCAGCTTTTCCCATTATGTAAGAAGCCCCTATCCCGTCTTTGAAAAGCCTTGTTGACCCGGCATCCCCGATAACAACCATCCTGTCCGCAAAGCCCCCCTTTGCCGTAGTGAGAGACAATTTCGGGAAACATTTACAAAATTTATCGCTCATAACGCTGTCAGGCAACAGTTCTCTTACAATAGGTGTGTTAAGTAATCCTTTTACTGTCTGCTGGTCAATGTCTTTCCCTAAAATACACAGGCTCACATATCTGCCTTTGGGAATCAACCCTGCAAATTTTATATTCTTTGGCTCCGGAATGAGGATAATATGAATGGAACTTCCAAAATTCCCGGAAACAGTTTCATGATCCAGTTCCAATTCTGTAATGAATGCCGATGTTGTTTTCGGCTTTTTGTAACCAATATCAAGACCTTCAAATATCTTCCAGGCGGCACTGTTTACACCAAAAGCGCCGACAATAAGGTCCGCCTCCATTATATCCCTGCCGCCTGAAGTTATAACCGGTTTATCATTATTCCTTATTCCATCTATCCGCAGGGACGAATGGGATGCCCCTTCCTGAATAGCACAATTAAGAAGAAAATTATCAAAGCTCTCTCTGTCTTTTTCTTTTATCCCCAGCGGACCTCCACCCCTGTATACGGTAGCTATTCTTTTTTCAGCAGCAGGGCTCTCAATATGGACATTACCTCTCTGCGTATGAAGGACATATGAGTTTATACCTCTCTGAACAACTTCAGGTGGAATATTTATCCCTTCAATTGCAAGGGCCTGGACTAAATGCTCTGATATGACTCCTGCGCATCTATTGCATCCTATAGGGCCGTCCCGTGTAAAGTCTTTTGGCTCAAAGATGGTAACATCTATTTTTTTATCAATCATTTTTGCCATGTTAAGGGCAAAAAAACTGAATAACGACCCTGAAGGCCCTCCACCTATCACAGCGACTTTGGCATTGTCATCAAGAGTAAAATCAGATTTCATATATTTCTCCACCTTTTAACATCTTCATATTCCTTATGTTAAGGTTCTTAAGTTCTTCCTGTATTCTTTTTTACAAACCGGTTTGGTGTGAGCAATATAAATCTTATCAGTTAAATTCATAATCATTTCAAGTTCATACTTAACAAGTCGCGGTGTCAGATGTCCTGTATGTAACGCTTTGTCTTTGTATCTGTTTGGTAAAGAGACCTATATTACGACAGCATGTATTTTTGCTCTGTTAAAGTAATTCCAGCTTTATGATGGACGTCAGAACCGAATGCACCTCTTCTGTTCCTAGATAGTACCCTCACAGCAATTAATATGCCAAAACAACCTGCCGACCCGGCATAATTGAGCAGACATGTATTAAATTGCCCTCGGCAGGTGCATCCATGATAGATGTCTTTACGGTTCACTACGGATGCATGGGTAGAAATTTAAAAATAGAGGGTTAGAAATAATGGATGGCTATCAAGTATTCATAATGGTGATGGGGGTTTCTGGTGATATAACCAGAAATATCTGGTTATATCATCAGGTGGGAAGCAGTTCATTTAATATATAACGTCATATCACAGGTTATGGTATGGCTGCTGCTGTTGAAAAAACGATACAGGGTTATATTTGGCCTCTTCTTTTTTTTTCAATATTTTCCAATTTCTTTAAGAGACTCTTGATGTTTTTTTGCTTCCCTTTTTCTCTCAACTTTTTCTGAGATTCAGTATAATATTGGTGTTTTTTTATAATTTCGAGGGTACCTTTGTACCATTTTGCTTCATCACTGACATCTATTCCTCTTGCACGCCGTCCTTCTCTTAATTTTCCATCCAATTTGAAAAAATCTTCTCTGCCGAAGTGGTCGAAATCGGCATCACAAAGGATCTTTTCAAAATGGGTTTTCGGTTCACGCTCAAGAGCAGTTGATAGTATCATCTTTTGAACCTTTACAACTTCGTTTGGCTTATAACCGATCAATTTAAGGATTCTGCCTGCCATTCGTGCCGCAATCGGCTCATTTTTTTCATATTCTCTAATGTAACCAGTGTCATGAAGATAGGCCGCGGTAATTAACAATTCTCTATCATGTTCGGAGATATTCTCAGATATTGCAATACTGTTGGCAGCAGCAACGACTCCTTTGGTAGGATGAAGTGTATGATCGGCATCATGATATTTAATTCCCTCTGGCAACTCATCTCTAAATAACTCCTTTATATAGTGGTCCACGATTTTGAGCCGAGGTGTATGAGGCTTGTATCTTAGTTTCATATCAAGATTAGCTAAAATTTTGTATATGTGTTTCGTATCTGTAATTAGGAATGATAGCCTGTAGCTATTTTTGATCTTAACAATACCACAATATATGGAAATGGTCTATTGCGGTCTTGATGCTTTACTTCTTGCCTAATGTTACACTCGCCTTCAGATCAATTTTATTGTCGGTGCGTTTATAAGCCCCGTTAAGAGGCTCTTCCTCAATAAGCGGCGCTTCTATGTGAGGCAGCGATCATAAAGACGATCTGCTCGTCCTCATCGATTTCGTGGAAGAAGCGCCAGGCACTAATTCGATATCTCCAGGTTTCTGGATGGAAATCCTTAAGTTTTTTGATATTGGGTCCGTAGTGAGGATGCTGGCGAAGTTGAGGATGGACGTATTTGCGTAATTTTTGGGCAATTTTACTTTGACCGGAAATTGTGATCCGACGCAGGTCATTTTGAAACTGCTCGGTTTCGAAGATGCAATATTTATTCAACGAAGCGTCCCTTCCGCGCCCGGGCTTCACTAGAACCCTTCTTAATCCTCTTTATTAAATCTTGGTTAGAAATAATCTCAGCCAGTTCCACATCATCAGCAAATTGCTGTTCACGGATTTTGGCCAAAGCAGCAGTCTCGATGAGATTTGATAAAGATCGATTTTCAGCCTGTGACGCTTCCAGGAAAGCCTTGTATGCTTCGTCATTCAATCGTAATGTTACTGTCTTAGGCATGTATCACCTTCCTTCATTTTTATTCGTTTGTATTCTATATCGCAGGCATAGAAATGTCAACATGTTTTATATGGGGCCTTTGTTGACTAATTAGACTTATTCTTTCTTCGACTCAGGGATTTAGCAATCGCTGAAGTTTACACGCCTAAATGGCGTGTTGACACATGTAAAGAATCCTGGCCATAAGGGCCAGGATTTGGGTTATCCGTAAAAGGGGATAAGTATGCCTTTGCCCCCAAGGGGGCAAGGAAAGTTGTCCCCACTTCCTCTGTTTATAGGGCAAATCTTACTGCCCTATATCCCATTAATTCTCTTTCCTATATAAAATACTTGCAATTCTGAGCCTTAAATGTTAACCGAACTCAAGCACAGTACGTTGTCTAAATATTACAGTGAAATATGATTTGTTCCTGCTGAGAACTATGGAAGAAAGAGTTCTGCAGCGACCACCACACCACGGAAACTCTTCCTCATATATACCTCTTGTGCTGTGCTAAAGATATTAACCGGACATAGTATGATCATAGATCCTTTTAAAATCACGTCAAGTAAACAACTACCCGTGAAACGTGTGTCTTTACTATACGGCCAAAGGCCGTAAAAGGAAGAAGACTGCACGTCTTCCAAGAGGAGTTTAAATGCAAAAGCGACCGACTCATAACACTGAATCTGTTTTGAAAAGGAGGCCCAAACATGTCAGAGAAAAAATCTTACTTTGAAGGGAAAAAAATACTTGTCGTGGATGATGAAGAAGACGTTTTGGAGACAGTCGAGGAAGTACTGGAAACGGCCGATGTTGATACGGCCCTTGATTACCAAACAGCATCAGAAAAGATAAAGACAGAAAAATACGACCTGGCCATACTTGATATTATGGGAGTCAACGGCTTGAATCTCCTTGTGGAGGCGGTGAACAATGGTATCCCCACGGTCATGCTTACCGCCAACGCCTTGAATCCCGAAACCCTCAAGACATCCATTAACAAGGGGGCACTTTCCTTCCTGCCCAAGGAAGAACTGCCCAATCTGGATGAATTTCTCAGTGAGATTTTGGCAACGGAAAAGAAAGGCGGGTCGCCGTGGAAGGTGCTATTTGATCGGCTGGGAAGTTTCTTTGAACACCGTTTTGGTAAGAATTGGATGGATGATCACCCGGAAATCGGGCGGAGGTACGGCAAGCCGGGTCGGTGGCATGAGCAGGGGTGATATCATCAAGCACGTTAGTTATCTCACCAAAAGCCTGCCCGGGCTGAAGGCGACCGGCTATAAATGGCCGCGGTCTGGGTCTGGTGGGTGCCCGTTCGTCTTTTTTCTGTTCCTCTTGCATCGTCATATCTCCTTATCCCTGTTCATGGATTAGGATATCCGGTAGGTGTCTGCTTTATCAGGTGATTGCGGTATTACAATACAGCTTCACACCTGATGCCTTGTATCTCCCTGCCCAGTGAAATGCGAAGCCTATTTCACCGGGGCGGCATCCTCGACAATTGCAGAATTTAGGTTTAATATAAGGTTACTCAGCAACACTCAATACAATAACGGTCAGGTCATCGTGCTGTTCGGCGCCGCCGGCAAAGGTGTTGACCTGGTCGATGATCTCGTTCAGGAGTGAATCAGCATCCATGGATCGGGCCTTTTGAACTATATCCAGCAGCCGTTCGAACCCGAACATTTCCTCCTTTTTGTTCATGGCCTCCACAATACCGTCCGTATAGAGGACCACACTGTCGCCGGGCGCCAACTGAATTTGGGTTTCC
>JAZFVY010000253.1:0-6016 GCA_036447975.1 Desulfobacterales bacterium | reverse complement strand
AGTTATCGAGGCATATTTGGGCACAGGAGCCGCTGATGCTTCTTGAGCTTGATAACGTTAAAACCTACTACGGGAATATACGCGCCCTCAAAGGGATCTCCATTGAAGTGGACGAGGGTGAGATCGTCTGTCTCATCGGAGGCAACGGTGCTGGCAAATCCACAACGCTGATGACCATCAGCGGCGTTCTCACTCCGGCAGAGGGCGATATCCTCTACCAAGGCCAGTCGATCGCCGCTGTGCGTCCTGACAATATCGTCCAGATGGGCATCTGCCAGGTACCGGAGGGTAGAATGATTTTCCCGCTGCTTACGGTCATAGAGAACCTCGATATGGGTGCCTACCTAAGAAAGGACAAGGACGGGATCAAAGAGGACTTTGACTGGGTATTCAGGCTCTTTCCGGTCCTGCGCGAGCGTGGCAAACAGCACGGGGGCACACTCTCAGGTGGCGAACAGCAGATGCTGGCAATGGCCCGGGCCCTTATGGCCCGTCCCAGACTTCTCCTGCTCGACGAGCCATCCCTCGGACTGGCACCAATCCTTGTCGATTCCATCTTCGAGACTATCCGCCAGATCAACGAACAAGGCACGACCATTCTGCTGGTAGAGCAAAACGCCCAACTTGCTTTGCAGTTCTCCCACCGCGGATATGTAATGGAAACCGGCGAGATCGCTCTCGCCGGATCCTCGGCAGAACTGCTTCAGAACGAGAAAGTGAAAAAGGCCTATTTGGGTGAGTGAGATACGCATTGTTCATAATTCCCAGCCTTTATAAATCGGACAAACGGTTTTCCCCTAATTGAGCGAAAGCTGAGGATGCCCCAGATCCAAAAAAAGGAGTAAACCTTTCTTGTGAAAAAGGTAGGAATCGTCGTAAAGGAAGATGCTGAGGCCATTAAGAAGGCCGATGAACTTGAAGGCTGGCTGCGATCAAGAGATATAGAGGTCGTCAGAAAAGAAGACTTGAGACCGAGCCGCAGAATTGCGGACATGGACAAATCCTTTGCTCCGTCGGACCTGTTTTGCATTTTTGTTCTGGGAGGTGACGGAACCTTTTTAAGTGCGGTCCGCTGGATAGGGGACCAGAACATTCCGATCCTTGGCGTCAAGTTTGGTGAAGTCGGTTTTCTGGCAGAGATTGCAGAGGACAGCCTCTTTTTTGTTGCCGATGCTGTTTTGAACAACAAGTTTGTCACAAAACCGAGGATGCGCCTTCTGGTCAAAGTAATCAGGGAAGAAAGAGAACTTGCCTGTGAAACTGTCTTGAACGATATCGTCGTCAACAAGAAAGCTCTTGCCAGGCTTGCACATATAGAAACATATATAGATGATCACTATATGACCACATATAGTGCCGACGGACTTATCGTTGCTACACCCACCGGTTCAACAGCCTACTCCCTTGCCGCCGGTGGTCCTATTATCCATCCTGGAGTGCATGGGATTTTAATAACGCCGATATGTCCTTTTACCCTCACCAATCGCCCTCTCGTTGTTCCTGACTCGGCATGTATAAAAGTCAGGCTTGCAAAGGAATCATTGGATATCATACTGACCTTTGACGGTCAGGGATGTATAGAGATAGTTGAAAATGATACGATCATTATCCAAAAAGGACCTTATCCCATCAACATGATAACCATGCCGGATCAGCACTATATTGATGTTCTGAAAGACAAGTTAAGGTGGAGCGGGGGCCGAGTTTAATTTTATATTTTTCGTGCTTAAGTGATAAGTTTTTTATTAGAACCTATCTCAAAAACAATCTAAGAGCCCATGGCGGTGTTGCGAAAAGGTTCAAAATGCTCACATACTACGTGTATGCTCCGCTTTTTCACCGTTTCGCGCCTTGCCCTGAACTCTAATCTTATTTTTGAGATAGGTTCTAGTTACAGTTTATACAGGTTAGGATTTGGATAATTCGTTTTTCAAAGTTTTATAAAGGTCGAAAGCCTTTTCCGGTTTTTCGTTCTCGTGTACAACTGCCCGTATCGCCTGGATCATTGCAATTGGCGCTTCGGACTGGAAGATATTTCGCCCCATATCCACGCCACTGGCTCCCTGCTGGACCGCGTAATAAGCCATGGTTAGGGCATCCAGTTCAGGGATTTTTTTGCCGCCGGCCATAACAATAGGGACAGGGCAGGCGGCACAGACTGTTTCAAAGTCTTTTTCAATATAGTATGTTTTGATGTAATGTGCCCCAAGTTCTGCACAGATCCGGGTGGCTAGTCTGAAGTAACGCGCATCACGTACCATATCCCTGCCGACTGCGGTCACGGCCAGTGTTGGAATTCCGTAACAGGTTCCCACATCCACCATGCGGGTCATATTGATGATCGACTCCTTTTCATATTCGCCGCCGATAAATACCTGGACAGCCATGGCGCAAACATTCAGCCGTATCGACTCTTCTATACCGACAGCGATATCTTCATTGGAAAGTTCCTTGAGTATACTGGTTCCGCCTGATACCCTGAGAACGATGGATTTTGTTGTCGAGGGAGGAACGATACTTCTTAAAATTCCTCTTGTTAACATCAGGGTGTCCGCGTAAGGCACCAAAGGAAGAATGTCGAGGTCTATCCGTTCCAGGCCCGTAGTCGGCCCCTGAAAATAGCCATGATCAATGGCCAACATGACCGTGCGATTCGACTCAGGGCTGAAGATTCTAGCAAGCCTGTTTTTCATTCCCCAATCCAGGGAATTTGATCCTTTGAGAAAAAAACCTTCTGTCTTCTGCGGGATGTCGGAGTAAAACCTTTCTGCCTCTTTTAACTCATCCATATCAGCCATTTCAATCTCTCCTTTCTATTTCATCAAATTATATCACCCTGTCATTGCCGCCATCAATTGGAACCTGAGCCCCTGTAGTTTTGGCAAAAGCAGGACCAACCATTGCGCAAACCAGTGCGGCCACGTCTTTGGATGATACTTCTGTTTTTAAGAAATTGCTTGTCTTATAATCTTCCACAGTACATTCGTATTGACGAGCGCGGTTTTCCAGGACTTCCGGCGTCCAAAGGGCCGTATCATAGACGCCATGGGGATGAACGATATTGACACGGATACCGTCAGGTCCCAACTCCATTGCGGCTATTCGGGCCAGTTGGGTTTGTCCGGCCTTGGCAACCGAATAGGCGGCAGCGCCCGGCCCTGGAGCAGGAACGTTTTTGGAAGAGATGAATACCACAGCAGAATCAATACCCTGCTTGAGATAGGGAATGCAAGTCTTCAGTAGTCGTTGTTGGCTGGACAAATTGATGTTCATACTCTGTTCCCAGATCTTGCTGTCCACGTTTTCAATTTTTTGGCTAGGGGGAAATATTCCTGCGTTAGGGATTAAAATATCAAGACCGCCAAAACGACGAACGGTCATCGCGACGGCTTCTTTTACAGCCCTGTCATCCGTGATATCACAATTGACACCAACCATATCCTGCTGGTTGAATATCCGGGTAATTTCAGGGTTAATATCCAGACCCACCACAGCAGCGCCCTGTTCAAGCAACATTTCTGAACAGGCAAGTCCGATCCCGCTGGCGGCTCCGGTTATCATCGCTACTTTACCTTGTAATTCAGGAGAAATACCACTTTTGCGCAATTTGGTCTGTTGCAACTCCCAATATTCCATATCAAACATCTGTTCTTCCGATAAGGCTTTCCAACTCCCTATGGCTTCACCCCATTGTATCGCTCGAATCGTATGATGAACGATATCTGAAACAATAATCGTTTCCTTTACACTTCGGCCGAAGGCTATCGTGCCGTGTTGGGGCCAAATTCCCCACCTGGGAGCCGGATCAAGGCAGGTCAGATGACCATCTGTATTTCTGTCAAAATACGCCTTATATGATAAAGAATAATCGGTTATCTCCTGCTTGACATTCTTTCCCAGAATAACCGGAAACGGCTTGGTATGAATAAGATGATCTGAAGTTGTTGGACCGCGTGTGGCAATCGATTCGACATCGGAAAGACCGGCAAAACCACAGGCTTCAGGGCTTTTATCCAGTTTGGCTAACACGGCACCCCCTTTTGCCTGGGAAACGTGACAACGAATCTTAGATAGGGTGAGTAGATCCTCTTTGGCTTTTGCTTTCGCAACATTTTCCGGAGCACCTTGTTTTTGAAGATAATCTTCTGCAAGTGAAACGAGATGTATCATACGTTCGTAGCTGGTTCGAGCATCATCTGCAAAAGTAAAGACGCCATGATGCATAAGAATCATACCTTCGAATTTTTTCCAATCTGCATTACGTGTCATTTCGCAAATATTTTTAGCCAACTTAAAGCCCGGCTTTATATAAGGCACAATCAGGACTCGATCATTATAGATTTTACGAATCAGCGATTCACTCCTTTCATTATTAGTTATCGTTACAACCGCATCGGCATGAGTGTGATCGACAAATTTAAAGGGTATATTAGCGTGTAAAATGGCTTCAATGGAGGGATTGGGGGCGGTAGAATCGGCCATTGCAGACCTTTGAAGTCTGACCATATCCGTATCAATTAACCGATCCAGTGTAACCATCCGTATGAGCACTTCCAATCTTATCGGCGCAAACTCGTTGGCTTGAATCGTTGCCAGCTCAAAACCACTTCCTTTAACAAAAAGAATTTCTTCTTTATCCCCAAAGAGATTCTTTACATTAGCTTTTAAAGAAGTATTACCTCCGCCGTGTAAAACTAATTCGGGTTCCTGACCTAATAATCGGGAAGTATAAACTCGCAATTGCAAAGGATCATTGGCGAAGGTTTTTGCTTCATTGTCATTCCACAAACTTTTCATTACATAACCTTGATTTTTATATTTGTATTTACAAGCTTCCTATAATTCATGAGAAAATAAACACAGCGCAGTGGAAAAGGTGCGAGAAATCAAATGTAAAAGGAAGTTTAGAAAAATGAGGCTTGAGTGTCAAGTATGAAAGGTTCTATGACAGCTTATTAACGAACAATGATTTAAGGTTTCCCTGAGAGTGATAGGATCGAATTATTATGAGATATGTGGATCAGGCTGGTTTAATTAGCATACATGGTTATGTATTTGCCTTGACAAAATTATTACACAGGCTTAGTTTTTCCAGACCTTAACCTGGATAAGCCCGCCCTCCTGCCAAGCGGAGTGAGGCGGACGGACCGGAATCAAAAAAGGGTTTATTTATCACGAAAGCACGAAAAAATCTAAAGGTAATTTTTCATGCCACTGATTATTTCTGTTGTAGGAAAATCTCAATCCGGCAAAACAACCCTCATCGAAAAATTGATCCCCGAACTAAAAAAGCGGGTGTACAGGATCGGTACTGTCAAACACACATTTCACGAATTTGATATGGATAAAAAAGGCAAAGACAGCTGGCGACATAAGGCGGCCGGCGCAGAAACGGTCGTTGTTGTTTCCAAAGGTAAGATTGCAATGGTAAAGAATGAAAATTGTGAAACTTTAAGCGGCCTTGAAAAGTATTTTGATGACATGGATCTTATTATCACAGAAGGTTTTAAAAGGAAAAATAGACCCAAAATTGAGGTTTGCCGCTCAGCAAGGAACAAAAAACCGCTATGTAAGGAAAATGACAACCTCATAGCTCTTGTTACCGATATGGACATAAACCTTAAGTTCCGACGTTTGGTTTAGAAGAGATTGAAGCTCTGGCAGACCTGATGGAGAAAAAATATTTATGAGAGATTTTTGGTTTTGCAACATTTTATAGAATTTGACCCAAAATTGTTTAACCCAGGTTAAATCCTTTACATGAGTATCTTTTCTTGGTATTTTTGACCGGTTTACTAGAACCTATCTCAAAAACAATCTAAGTGCCCATGGCGGTGTTGCGAAACGGTTCAAAATGCTCACATACTACGTGTATGCTCCGCTTTTTCACCGTTACGCGCCTTGCCCTGAACACGTATCTTATTTTTAAGATAGGTTTTATATAGATTGCAAACTGTATCATCAGTTTCCAAGATAATTAAATTTTATGAAACAAGCTGAGAGTTTAAAAAGGTCC
>JAZFVY010000252.1:0-5872 GCA_036447975.1 Desulfobacterales bacterium | reverse complement strand
TTACCACCAATACCCAGGCAACCGGCAACATTACGAAAAAACATACCAGTGCAATCAACCATGACCTTAACTTTTTCTTCTTAGCTTTCAATATGTTACAACCCGCCTTTCTCTGTTTTTTGAAATTTTAATATTAACAGTAAAAAATAGTGTAATCAAGGACTGTTTTTCGTTTCTTGACTTTTACCCTTGTACGCGATAAAAATATATTGTGGAATATTTTAATACTGATGAAGCAACTTCTCAACATATTGTTTGAGCCCGCTGGTGGGAGAGAAGACTTAATCATCAAATACTCCAGAACCTACTGAGAATTTACTTGACGAACTCGCAAAAAGTCTCTTGCGAACTTCATTGAGCGAAGAAGACTTTTAAAAACCATCAATGCGGAGAAAATGAGGATATGGCCAAATTGGTCAAAACAGGTGATATCTTAATCGGACAGGGGTCTCCGCTGGCTTTGATCTCAGGTCCTTGTGTTATAGAAGATTATAAAACAACTTTTGAAATAGCCTCTTTTCTAAAAGAACTGACGCAAAAATTGGATATCCCTTTTATATTCAAGGCTTCCTATGACAAGGCTAACCGAACATCCATAAATTCCTTCAGGGGTCCCGGCATAACTGAGGGACTAAAAATTCTTGAAAGTATCAAAGCTGAGCTTGGTGTCACGATCCTCTCGGATATTCACAGTATAAGTGAAATTGCAGATGCGGCCCTGGTTCTGGATATAATCCAGATCCCTGCTTTTTTATGCAGACAGACTGATTTAATTGTTGAAGCTGCCAGAGCAGGAAAGCCTCTGAATATTAAAAAAGGACAGTTTCTTGCCCCATGGGATATAACAAATGTTGTCGAAAAAGTAACTTCCACAGGAAACCACCAGATCCTGATCACGGAAAGGGGAACAATGTTCGGATACAACAATCTGGTGGTAGATTTCCGCGGCATAAAGATAATCCAAGATTCTGGCTGTCCGGTGATATTTGATGCAACGCACAGCATCCAGCTCCCCGGCGGGGCGGGTACGAGCTCAGGAGGGCAGCGGGAATTTGCGCCAATTCTTGCCTGTTCGGCAGTTGCCGCCGGAGCAGACGGAATATTTATGGAAGTTCACCCAGACCCTGGCAAGGCGCTTTGTGACGGTCCTAATTCATTAAAGCTTGACAACTTACACGAACTTTTTTCCCAGCTCAAGGCTATAAAAGCCGTGCAACAAAAATTTTATGGTTTCAAATAAGATGAAAGACATAAAACTCCTGATTCTCGACGTTGACGGTGTTCTCACCGACGGCAGTATTATTTACGATGGCAACGGTGTTGAGACCAAGGTCTTTAGCGTTAAAGACGGCCTCGGTATAAGACTTCTTATGGAAGCAGGAATCAACCTGTGTATCGCTACCGGCAGAAGCTCAAACGCTCTTAATAACAGATGTAAAAATCTTGGTATTGTCCATATTTTCGACGGTGTAAGTGATAAGGCTGCGATACTGGATCTTATTTTAGACCGGGTGGGCGTATCTGCCCATGAAGTTGCATTTATCGGTGATGACCTGCCTGACCTTGCTTTGATGCAAATGGTCAGGCTTTCTATAGCCGTAGCCGATGCTCATAAAACTGTACTTGAAAATGCAGACATGGTGACATCGGCAAAAGGAGGTGCAGGAGCAGTAAGAGAAGCCTGTGAAGCAATATTGAAATCTCAAGGACTCTGGGAAAACATTTTGGAACGTTTTTATAATGCCGCTTATAAAGAACAATAATCCCAAAAAATTGAAACTCTTTCTGCTATCGGTTATTCTGATAACATTTGGCGTCATTCTATCGATCTTTGTGAGCCAACGCCGTGCTTATGACAAAGAAAACCACATTGTTTCAGACGTTCAAAGTAAAGCAAACATTTCAATAGGCAAAGTTCATCAAACAGCAACCCGAAATGGAATTAAGGAATGGAACCTGGACGCCGCATCGGTAGAATATATTGACAAAAGTAACCAGGCAATTTTCCAGGATCTGTCTGTAACTTTTTACCTTAAAGACAAAACCAAAGTCTATCTAACAGCAAACCAAGGTATATTAGAAACAGATTCAAACGACATTGAGATCTTCGGAAATGTTGTAGTGATAAATGAATATTACAGTCTTAAAACCGAAAATCTACATTACAAGCACAACAGCCGAATAATCTTCTCGAAAGTTCCGGTGAAAATCAGCGGAAATTCATTTGATTTTGTTGCTGATTCTATGTCTTTGAATTTAATCACAAATAGAACATTGCTCCAAGGAAGAGTAAAAGGAACCCTAAATGAGAAGATTACGCTATAATCAAAGTGGCAACCAAATTTTGTTTTTCTGGATCACGGCTTTTATGCTTGTCGCTGTGTTAATGAATTCTTTTGTATATGCTGAAGATAAGCCGAATTTTACAGATACACATAAAAATAAAGAAAACGAAAAAATCCACATTACAGCAGACAAACTGATCTTTGATCACGAGGCCAAGTATACCGAATTTATTGGAAATGTCAGGGCAACCCAGAGAGATACTGTTATCACCGCCGATAAGCTTAAGATCTTTTTTGAAAGAGGTATGGATAATAAAAAGAACCCGCTTGCCGGTGATGAAACGATAAAAAAAATAGTTGCCAATGATAATGTGCAAATAAAATTCGACAACAGGGTTGCAGTAACCCAACAGGCAGTATATATTACTGAAACCAGGGTTCTTGTCTTGTCAGGCGCCGATTCAAAGGTCATAAGCGGAAACAATTCTATTTCCGGTAAAAAAATTACCATCTACAGAACAGGCGGACGCATTCAAGTTGAAAGCGACAAAGGAGAACGTGTTGAAGCTGTATTTTATCCCGGGGAAAAGGGTATTAACTAGTCCATCCATCCCGCCGGCAAGCTGGCGAGGGGGCAGGTAAGACACAAGGGCACTTAAGCGGTTACGAATTCTATTTTATAAAATGGTAAAATTATCTCTCGAAATGCTGGTCAAAATATATAATGGGAGGCGGGTTGTAAATTCCGCAAGCCTCTATATCGACGAAGGCAGCGTTGTCGGTCTTCTGGGTCCAAATGGCGCCGGGAAAACCACCACCTTTTATATGGCCATTGGAATGATAAAACCGGATGGGGGCCATGTCTTTCTTGACGATAAAGATATAACGAATTATCCCATGTATATGAGGGCACGCAAGGGTGTCGGCTATCTGCCCCAGGAGAGCTCGATATTTAGAAAGCTGACCGTAAAACAGAATGTAATGGCGATTCTTGAAATCATGTCCATCTCTAAATCGGAGCGGGAAGTTCGGGTCAATACTCTTCTTGACGAACTCGGCATAGAGCACCTTGCAAACCAAAAGGCCAATCTTCTTTCAGGCGGAGAACGGCGGCGCCTTGAAATATCACGTGCGCTTGCCACAAACCCGTCCTTTATTCTTCTTGATGAACCTTTTGCAGGTATAGATCCTCTGGCTGTAATCGACATCAAAAACATCATAGGGCATCTTAAAAAGCGTGGTATCGGTATTCTTATATCCGATCATAATGTAAGAGAAACACTTGAAGTTTGTGACAAAGCATATATACTAAATGATGGCAGTGTAATTGAATCCGGCCCCCCTGAAAAGATAGCTACAAGCGAAATAGCCCGCCGGATATATTTAGGAGACGAGTTTAAATTATCAAATGGCACTTGAATTACGTCAACAACTTAAATTAACTCAGCAGCTTATCATGACCCCACAGCTTCAGATGGCTATAAAGCTTCTGCAGCTGTCGCGACTTGAGCTTTTGGATACTATCCGCCAGGAACTCGAAGAAAATCCAACATTGGAGGAGGATGTCCAGGAAGTTGCTCCCGAAGAGCAGCCTGCTGAGCAATCTGAAGATTTACCTGCCGACCCATCCTCTACAAAAGAGGTTACTATAGAAGAAAAAATCCGTGATGATATTGACTGGAACAATTATATTGATGAATACAATTCATCGGGTAGAGTCCATTTCGAGACTGAAAGAAAAGATGCACCAAATTTCGAATCCTTTGTAACACGCAAAGAATCTTTGAGTGAACACTTACTTTGGCAGCTGCTTATGACATCCCCCACAGAGGAGGAAGAAAAGATTGGAACCCTTATCTCCGGCAACCTTGATAAAGATGGTTATCTGGATGTTCCTGTTGAAGACATTGCCAATGAGAGCGGTGCTAACCCTGACAAGGTCGAGCAGATTTTATCTCTCATGCAGACCTTTGATCCTATAGGTGTTTGCGCAAGAAATCTCAGTGAATGTCTGCTTATTCAGGCAAGGTATTTTGAACTTGACGATACCATCGTAATCGAAATCATTACTAACCATCTCAATCATCTTGAAAACAAGAACTACAAAGCCATCTGCAAGGTTCTAAAAACAAATATTGAAGATATTATTTCTGCTGTCAACGTTATCATAGGTTTAGATCCAAGGCCCGGCCTGCAATTCCTTGATGAGGAACCTCAATATATCACTCCCGACATTTATGTCTATAAATTGGATGATAATTTCGTGATCATGTTAAACGACGACGGGATGCCAAAGCTGCGTGTTAACCCTTATTACAAAAGTGCCGTCAAGAACGGCAAAAAAATGCCAGACAATGTAAAGGATTACGTACAGGAAAAGATGCGTTCTGCAACATGGCTGATCAGGAGCATTCATCAACGCCAAAAAACCATCTACAAGGTGATGGAAAGTATCTTGAAGTTCCAGCGTGTCTTTTTTGATAAGGGCATCGAATACCTAAAACCCATGGTGCTAAGAGATGTTGCTGAAGATATCGAAATGCACGAATCGACAATCAGCAGGGTTACAACCAACAAGTTTGTTCATACCCCGCGCGGCATTTTTGAATTGAAATATTTTTTTAACA
Organism: Desulfobacterales bacterium; assembly: GCA_036447975.1. Lineage (GTDB taxonomy): Bacteria > Desulfobacterota > Desulfobacteria > Desulfobacterales > UBA11574 > JAUVVL01. The sequence continues at coordinate 960 of JAZFVY010000252.1, read as the reverse complement.
GTTCTATTAGAAGCATCGAGGGTGATGCATTAGCCTCTGCCAGCGTTCAGGAAAAGATAAGACTCATCATCGAAAGTGAAAACCCTCAAAGACCGTACAGCGATGATAAAATCTCGAAACTTTTAAAGGAGGCCAACATTAATATCGCTCGCAGAACCGTGGCCAAATATCGTGAAATAATGAAAGTACTGCCATCAAGCAAACGGAAACAATTTTAGGGAGGTCTTAAGCATGCAGACATCGGTTACCTTTAAAAATCTTGATCCCTCTGAACATTTAAAATCATATGTTGTGGACAAACTTGATCGCTTTGATAAATTTCTATATAATCCCGCAGAAGCAAGCGTTGTCCTTTCGGTTGAAAAGTTCCGCCACTCGGCTGAAATAAATATAACCGGTGACAGGCTAAACATCAATGGCAAAGAAGAAACCGGGGACATGTATTCAGCCATCGATATGGTCCTGGACAAGCTTGAAAAACAGATAAAGAAGAACAAGCAAAAAATTAGAAATCACCGGGTCGGTTCGAAATCCAGGACAAGAGATATTGTCGCTGAAGATACAACATATCTGGAAGAAGAACCTTCTGGAGAGGTCATGGTCAGAAATATCGAATATAAACCGATGGATATTGAAGAAGCGATTATGCAGATGGACATTTTAACATACAATTTTTTGGTATTTACAAATGCCAGAACTGATAAAGTAAATGTCCTTTATCGACGCAAAAATGGCGACTATGGATTGATTCAGCCAAACAGTTAATAATATATCAAAAACGATTTGCAGTTCATTTTTTCAGCCCGAAATTCGTAACATCATAAAACAATTTGTTTGGTATCATTAAATGAAGATTCTTGATGTTTTGCGTAAGGAAACAATCCTTGCCGACATGAAAGCTCGTGACAAAAAAGGGGTTCTCGAAGAGCTGGTAGCGCCCGTGGCCCGCATTGCCGGCGT
>JAZFVY010000251.1:0-2603 GCA_036447975.1 Desulfobacterales bacterium | reverse complement strand
ATCATGACTCGGGTAGCATCTATTAGGGTAATAGTCGGATTGAAAAATTGGGCCAGGTCAACAATCGTCAGATGGATATCCTGATGAAGGGCGCTTCTTCTGCCACCGACAGCGCCGATCCAGTTTTTCATACCCAGGGTCAGACCGCTAAGGACATGGACTTTGGCAACAGGCAGATTGATAATCTTGTCGGCCTCCACCAAAGGAACAAAGACTGGCCAGACATCGAGGCGGTGTCCCTGCAATTTCATCTTCCGCATTAAAGATGAACGGGGAAAGACCAGTTCCGCACCGGTTCTTTTTGCCACCATCCCGGCGCCTGTGATGGCGAAACAGCGTCTGGCGTCGTGAATGGTATGGTCTGCAATTCTTACCTTTTTGGCGCCTGCTTCCTGGCAAAGTTCGATAACTGCTTCTAAAACTTCCGGATTGGTAGTTGCAGCCAAATGAGGTGCTCTGGCCCATGAGATATTCGGTTTGATTACCACCACATCCTGCTTTGAAACAAATCGCTGTATTCCGCCGGCAGCATCGAAAACCTTTCTTGTTAATGCTTTAACGGAATAGCCGTTATTCTGGCCGATTCCCTCAACGATAAATTTTTCGTTTATCGGCCCTGCCCAGGCTGTAAGATTTTTTTGTAACGGCCTGGTCAAGATGCCTGTCAGCGCAAGGCCGCCGGATATCTGAAACAGCCTTTTTATGGACTCTCTGCGTGTAATGGGATGATGTTCCACGATTTATTCCTCCATGGGTTACGGGTACGATATCAAACAATTCCAGTCATGATTCCGGAATCATTGGGAGAATCGATAAAAATCCGCCTGATTTCACTGACACCGGCTTCTGAAAGCATGTCCATGAGCTGTTCTTCAGAATAGGACTGACCATAGGGTGTGCCCAAAAGCATGTTGAGGGAAAACAGGGCCGGGAAAAGAGGGCCGTCCATGGCATTGTTTAAAATAAAGTCATGTATCAGGATCATACCACCAGGCTCCAGGGCGGCAACAGCCTTTTTGATGATATTGCGACAGTCTTCGGGTCCTTCCCCGTGAAGAATATGGGAGAGCCAGGCCACGTCGTAGACCCCTTCAATCTTTTCTTCGAGATAATCTATTTCATTGAAATCGATCCGGTCTGTCAAATCAAATTTAGCAATGGTTTTTTCGGCAAAGGATCGAGTCGTGGGCAGATCATAAACAGTGGCTTTGAGCCGGGGGTTGTTCATACAAAAATGAATGGCATAGGTTCCTGGACCGCCACCAAGATCAAGCAAAAAGCGCCGGTTGGAAAGGTCGATTTTCGGAACCACAACAGGGGCAAGGCTCATAGCCAGGTTGAACATGCCCATGAGAAAACTTTCCCGCCTTTCGTCTTCATGATGAGATGCTCTTTCTCTAACGGGTTTGCCGGATTGAACCGCCACATCCAGCCGGGTCCATGAATCCATTAAATGGTGGTGGTGCATAATGATGTGGCCGATATATCGGGAAGAGTCTTTTGAAAGAAAAGTTTTGCTCACAGGGGTGTTGGAATAGATATCATCCCTCTTTTCCAGAAGATCCATGGCAACAAGGGCGTTGAGAAGCATTCCAACGCTTCTTTTGTCGCCGTCGAGTTTTTTAGTCACTTCTTTACTGCTGAGCTGTTGATTGCTCAGTAGCGTAAAAACTCCGAGTTTGACCCCCGCGTGGAGAGTGCATGTCTCCCAATAACTACCCGATGTTTTAAGTAAATTCCCTGGATTCAATTCTTGTGTTGTCATGGTGATAATCCTTTTTAATTTTCATATAATTAACCTTGGTGCTTCGGATACATTTTTATTCGCGTTAGGATAAAAATAATTTCTTATAAAAAAAATGATCGGATTTTGCTGACTTTATATCTTTGAGCCTCATTCCCCAGATCATAATAGCTTTGAATTTCCTGCCAAAAAGGTTGTACTATCCTGCAAGAAAGGGGAAATACCCAGGTATATGCCGAACAGAATCATAAAAAGTGCGCAAAAAACGAGAATTCCATAGTAAGCTTTCTTGTTTAGATGCCGCAGGCCGAAAAAAGCAAGTGTTGAAACAATAAGGTACCAGATCAGATCTCCGGCTTCATGCCCCAGAAAAAACGCCAAAAGCTTCGGCCACTGCCTGAAAGATATGTCAAACTGGATCATAAAGGCAAGTCCTATTGTAGCCCACCAGATCCACCAGTAGGGATTGGACATGGAAATTATTATTCCCCCAATAACCGGGTTTTCCAGGCCTTTGTTCTTAAATGTTGCAGCCTCCTCATTTTGCATGTCAGGTGGGTCCAAAAAGTCAGTGGGGATATTGTCCAGGTATACGTCCCGTATAATGGATGACCCGAAAAAGACAAGTATCAGACCTCCTGCAACACCGATAACACGAACAACAATGATATTTTTGAGAACAAAAGAGAAGCCCAAAAGTAGAAATATAATAATTACCATTTCAAGGACGGCATGACCTATTATAATCCATAAACCCATCAGATAGCCGCGTTTGCTTGTCTTTGCCGATTTAATAATGGTATAGGTCAATAAAGGACCGGGTGACATGGCGCCTGTTAATGCCACCAGAAAGGAAAAA